>NZ_JAMAYF010000197.1:0-408 GCF_023712445.1 Curtobacterium sp. P97
TATCAATTTCATCCTCGGAAATAGCTGATTATATTGAACATAAAACGCTGCCAGTCTTCCAAGATCCTGATTTTGTTGTGGAGTTTCGTTCAGCCTGTTTGTTGGAGAAATTTGCCATTGAATTGATGATACGAACGGCGAATAAGACCCGCGCGAAGATTATTCCCAACTTTTATGGAGATGATGGTCAACCGGTGCAATTAACGGCAAACGGTTCTGTTGAAACTAGCTCTGCAATTAGAAGCCCCATTATCGTAATTCCTCAGGGCTCAGCTAGCGCCTCCGCTAATGTTCGTATGAGAACGGACGCTCGTTGTTTTTCCTCGTGGCCAAGCTCGGCGCCCTTGGATGGCCGTCCTGCGGTGACAACTGTAATTCGAGTTCATAATTCAGCTGCATTATCAGAAT
>NZ_JAMAYF010000198.1:0-407 GCF_023712445.1 Curtobacterium sp. P97
GGTGGGTGCTGGTCAACGCCGCGGCCTACACCGCCGTCGACGCCGCCGAGACCGACGAGGGCACCGCGCTGGTGGTCAACGGCCGCGCCCCCGGGTGGCTGGCCGAGGAGCTGGCCGGCCGCGGACGCCTGCTGCACGTCTCCACCGACTACGTCTTCGACGGCTCCGCCACCGACCCGTACCCCGTCGACGCGCCGGTGGCCCCGCGCTCGGCCTACGGACGCACCACGGCGGCCGGGGAGGCCGCCGTGGCCGCGGTCGGCGCCGACGCCTCGGTGGTGCGCACCGCCTGGGTGCACAGCCGGCACGGCGGCAACTTCGTCGCGACGATGACCAGCCTGGAGGCCCAGCGCGAGACCATCTCGGTCGTCGACGACCAGGTCGGCTCGCCCACGTGGTCGTGGGAC
>NZ_JAMAYF010000199.1:0-406 GCF_023712445.1 Curtobacterium sp. P97
GCTCGTGGCGTGCAACTGATTGATTGCCGTCGTCACGAGACGCGCGCCCGACGCGCCGAGCGGATGACCGAGTGCAATCGCCCCGCCGTTGGGGTTGACCCGGGGATCATCGTCCTTCAGGCCCAGCAGGCGCAACACGGCCAGCCCCTGTGCGGCGAACGCCTCGTTGAGTTCGATCACGTCGATCTCGTCGAGCCGCAATCCGGCCAGTGCCAGAACCTTCTCCGTCGCCGGCGCCGGACCGATACCCATCACGCGCGGCGGCACACCCGCGGTTGCCATCGCGACCACCCGAGCACGGGGCGTGAGACTGTGTTGGGCGATCGCGCGCTCGTCGGACAGCAGCAACGCACAGGCTCCGTCGTTGACGCCGCTCGCGTTTCCGGCCGTCACGCTGCCGTCAGGC
>NZ_JAMAYF010000200.1:0-405 GCF_023712445.1 Curtobacterium sp. P97
CGGCCGGCGCGGGAACCGGCGAAGGCGGCGGCGAGTCTGATCCGCTGTACGACCAGGCGGTCGAGATCGTCATCAAGAACCGCCGCGCGTCGATCTCGCTCGTGCAGCGTCACCTGCGGATCGGCTACAACCGCGCGGCGCGGCTGCTCGAGCAGATGGAGCAGTCGGGGCTCGTGTCGGCGATGTCGTCGAGCGGCAACCGCGAAATTCTTGTGCCGGCGCGCGACGCGGAATGAGTCCGCGGCGCCCGCAGCGCCGGCCACCCAGGGAGAAAACCGCAATATGCAGCAACTTTCGTTCGTCCCTTTCCTTCGTTCGACGCGGCGCTGGCTCGGCGCGGCGCTCGCCGGCGCATCGCTGATGCTCGCGGCGACGCACGCGTTCGCGGGCGGCACCGAGCAACTG
>NZ_JAMAYF010000201.1:0-404 GCF_023712445.1 Curtobacterium sp. P97
GTGCGGGCGGCGACGGCGGCCCGCACCTTGGCGACGGCCTCGTCGGTGTCGATCACCGCCTTGCCGCTCATGTGCCCGCAGCGCTTGGGCGAGACCTGGTCCTCCAGCTGCAGCCCGCCGACGCCGGCTTGCTCGTACTCGCGCACGGTGCGGACGACGTTGAGCGCGTTGCCGTAGCCGGTGTCGGCGTCGGCGACGAGCGGCACCTCGACGGCCTGGGCCATGCGCCGGGCGTTGTCGGTCATCTCCGCACCGCCCAGCAGCCCGATGTCCGGGCGGCCCAGCAGCGAGGCCGACGTCCCGAAGCCGGTCATGTAGACGACGTCGAAACCGGCCTGCTGCACCAGCCGCGCGCTCAGTGCGTCGTAGGCGCCCGGCGCGACGAGTGGACGACGGGACTCCTG
>NZ_JAMAYF010000202.1:0-402 GCF_023712445.1 Curtobacterium sp. P97
GCCCAGCTGGCTTCCTTACTCGCCACCAGGGTGATGCCATATTTTTGGTCAAACCCCTTCGCCGCGGCGATGGCCAGCGGCGCGCAATCGGTCAGCGGAATAAATCCGACCCGCACGCGGGTTTGCTCCGGTTTGTCCGAGCCGCCGGCCCAGGCGGCCTGCATCACGCCCGGCAGCAGCATCGCGCCGCCCAGCGCGGCCCCTGCCTGCAGCAAGCGCCGCCGGGAAATTGAAAATTTGTCGCCCATATCCGCTCCACCATGCGCAAAAAAAAAGCGCCCGACAGTGCATACGCACTGCAGGACGCCTTTATCCACGGGCCCCCGAACCGCCATTGGTTCGTTGCCCGGACTTTTATTCACTTAATAAGTAATGCAAACGGGATGCCAGCTTTGGCAATAG
>NZ_JAMAYF010000203.1:0-402 GCF_023712445.1 Curtobacterium sp. P97
AGCCGGCGCGTCGCCCGCTACGACCTTGCCCTGCATATCCACTACGATCAGGTTGCTGGCGGTGACTTCGTCAAACATCATGCCGAAGGGATTAATTAAAAAACGCGGCTCGCCGTCGCCGGGCAGGCGCACGGAGAAGTGAGTGTAGAGGGTATCCTCCCAGCCGAACAGCGCCGCCAGCCGGTAGGCGGCGGCCAGCTGCTGGCGCAGGTGTTGCTCAGTTGCCATTTAGCGTACTCCCATAAATTCACGGATTCGTTGCAGAGAAGGCGCCTCCAGCGGGCTGCGGATCACCTGCGGGGCGATATCGGCCTGCACCACGCCGTTCTCCATCAGCACCACGCGGTCGGAAATCGACAGGGCGAAGTCCATCTCGTGAGTGACAATCAGCATGGTCATGCC
>NZ_JAMAYF010000204.1:0-401 GCF_023712445.1 Curtobacterium sp. P97
GTTTCAGCGTCTTCATATCTTACATCCACTCTCAGGCGCGCTTGGCGCGACGTTCAGCAATAAATGCCACCAGGAAAACGGCGCCAATCAGGTCAAAGAAACCCATGGCGATGAATAGCGGGTTGAAGCCGATTTTGTCGGCGGTCACCCCGATTAATAACGAGAACAAGAAGCTGGCGATCCACGCTGCGGAGCCGCGCATACCGTTGACCGTCGCCATTTGTCCCTTGTCGAAAGACTCCACCACCAGCGCGCTGAGCATGCAGGAGATGATCTGATGGCCGAAGCCGCCAATGGAGATCAGGATGATGGTGATATAGGGATCGCGGGTGATGGCGACGAGGGCCAGGGAGAGCATCAGGAACGCGCCGGTTACCGAGCTGGCGATCACCGAGTTCACT
>NZ_JAMAYF010000205.1:0-401 GCF_023712445.1 Curtobacterium sp. P97
GTGTTTCCGCCAAATGTGAGGGGGCAGGCGCTTGGTGCGTACCGGCATGCCGCATGAGAGGCATGGTGAGATCGCGTTCGCGTTCTACAGGGGAACGTAATGAATGTTTTCGAGTTGGCAAGGGATGCGGGAATGCTGGTCGTGCTGGACGGCAGAATCGGTCGCACGGAGAGTATCGATGTGTCCACGGAACCCTGGACGCATTGGAGCGGTTTGCTCAAGCGCTGGAAATTGCGGTGATGAACGAACGGCTCGAAGCGGCTGCCCTTGATCGCGCCTCGAGCGGGTCCAGTGATGCTCGCTCAGAATTGTCGAACTGAGCATCTGACCACGCGCCGCAGTTCGCTTGTAGGTATCGAGCTGCACCTGGCGTTCGAGTCGGGCTGTGAGCGTTGGCCGAG
>NZ_JAMAYF010000206.1:0-401 GCF_023712445.1 Curtobacterium sp. P97
GCTCCCAGCGGCTGACCGGGATGAGATCGCCGGCCGTGGTGCGCATCGGGGCGGTCGCGAGGACCCGGAAGAGGTCGCCGCGGGGGACGTCGCGGTCGGGTCCGTCGCCGGCCAGGTCGATGAGTTCGAGCACGGCACGGGCGAGCGCGCGCTCGTGCACCGGCCGGGTGCCGGGCCCGTTGACGACGATGTCGGCGGCGTCGAGGTGCTCGTGGAGCAGTCGCGCGTACGGGTTCTGTGCCGTGTACAGCACGGCGACGCGGTGGGCGGGTGTCGTGGAGAGCGCCTGCACCACCTCGCGGACGACGCACCGCACCTCCTCGTCGGCGTCGGAAGCAGTGAGGACTGCGGTCGCCGTGGGCCAGAAGTCGGTGGTGGTCGCCTCGGCGCCCACTCGCGTC
>NZ_JAMAYF010000020.1:0-40095 GCF_023712445.1 Curtobacterium sp. P97
CCAGCTGGCACCGCGCCTCCCGTTCGTCGTCGTGACGACCGCCAGGTCGACTAGGCGATCCGCTTGAAGGCCTTGTCGACGTAGCGGTCGACGGTCGCGGGGGGGGGGGGGCCCCGCGGCCCCCGCGCCTCCCGTTCGTCGTCGTGACGACCGCCAGGTCGACTAGGCGATCCGCTTGAAGGCCTTGTCGACGTAGCGGTCGACGGTCGCGCGCGCTTCGCGCGCGTACCGGTCGACGGTCGCCGTCCGCTCCGGGTCCGGCGCGTACTCGCGCCCGAGGCGCTTGGTCGCCGCAGCGAGCACCGCATCGGTCAGCTGCGGGTTGAGCGGCAGGATCGGCCCCTGGGTGTGCGTGCCGAAGGACGAACCCGTGATCGCCCCCTCGACGGCGGACCCGGCCTGGTTGCCGCCACCGGACACGACGTCGGCGAAGGGCTCGACGCCCGGAGCCAGTTCGATCCGGGTCGCGTGGTCCTCGAAGCCGGCGAGACGCTTCGGTGCGCCGGGCAGCAGGGGGTACCGCGTGTCGAGCACGAAGTAGTTCACCCGACGCTCGGCACCGCGGACGGCCCGCGCGTCGAACACGCCGAAGCCCGCGACGGGTGATCCCTCGGTGGGGACGACCTCGTTGGTCGCGAGGTCGAAGCCCCCGCCGACGGCCACGACGGGCACGCCGGCAGCGGCGAACTCGCGGAGGGACGCCCCGACACGCGTGACGTCGGCCCCGAGCGAGCGCATGGCGCTGAGCGGCCCGTTGCCCACGACGACGACGTCGGCCGCGGCAGGGAGCTGGTCGCCCGGCGCGTACGTGACGACCTCCGTGGCGATGCCGGCGGCCTCGGCACGGCGGGTGAGGGCCACGACGTTGCCACGGTCGCCCGAGACCCCCATCTGACGCGGGTAGACGTGCAGGATGGTCAGCCGGTCGGCCGTCATGCGGTCTTCTCCATGTCGCCGTGGCCGAGGGCCTTGCGGGCGATCATCATGATCTCGTAGTTGACGATGAAGTTCTTCGTCCCCGACGTCGTCGAGCCGAGCTGCTCCATGTGCCGGATGGCGGCCTCGACGTCGGGCTCGACACGACCGATGCGGACACCGGCGTGCTCGAGCGCGATGGCGATCTGCCACGCCTTGTCCCCGGACACGACGTCCACGTGGTCGAGCTTCGAGAAGTCGATGTCGTAGATCCAGGAGATGTCCGGGGTGCCCTCGTCGATCGCCATGAGGACCTGCTCCGGGCGGTCCGGCAGGGCGTCGAGGTTGAGCTGCAGGCTCGCCGCGTTCTTGAACATCGTGAACTCGGCGGACTCGCCAGCGATCGGCAGGCGCTCGCCTCGCCCGTACGCGGGCTTCATCGTGCCGAACGCCCTCGTGACGGCGTCGGCCCGGAACTGCGCACCCAGCGCGGCGCTCGCGGTCGCGGTCGCAGCCGCCGCGTCCACCGCGTAGTGCAGGCCCCGTGCCGGCAGCCGGACGGGGATGTCGGTGCCGTCGAACCGGATCGTCGCTCCGTCGCCGGTGTTGGCGACGACCTCGGACTCGGCAGGGTTCGGCTCGCCGGCGGTCCGGTCGAAGTCGTCGGCGTTCTGCAGCCCGTTCGGGGCCGCAGCGACGACCTCGGCGCTCGCGCCGAAGCGGAGCACACGCTGGCCCGAGCGGCCCGCGTACGCGTCGAGGAACTGGTCGTCCCGGTTCGTGATGACGTTCGCCGTGGACAGCGCCGCCGTGTCGAGCATCATCGTCGCGACGCGCTCGGTCTCGAAGAACCGGTAGAGCTGGTCGACCTGCACGTTGAGCATCGTCACCGTCGACGGGGACAGGATGCCGGCGAGCTCGACCGCGAAGGCCTCGTCCACCTCGAGGATGCCGATGTCCGCCTTGAGCCTGCCGGTCAGCGACACCTCGGACAACAGCGCCGAGGCGATGCCCTGCGGCAGGTTCGCACCGGACGGGTTCGTGAAGACGCGGAGGCCGTGTGCCCGGACGATGTCCGAGATCATGTGCGTCGTCGTCGACTTGCCGTTGGAGCCGAGCACGAAGACGACGCCGTTCGGGAACTGCTTCGTCACGTGCTGGAGGAAGTCCGGCACCAGCTTGAGGACGATGTAGCCCGGGTAGGCGGACCCGCCGCCCCGCGCACGTGCGAGGGCGCGGAGGACCCGCCCGACCAGGATCGGGATGAGGAAGCGCATCGGCCTACTCGAGGTAGTCGCGGAGCGACTGCGACCGGGACGGGTGGCGGAGCTTCGCCATCGTCTTGGACTCGATCTGTCGGATCCGCTCGCGCGTCACGCCGAACGTGTCCCCGATCTGGTCGAGGGTCTTCGGCTGACCGTCACCGAGGCCGAAGCGCATGCGGATCACGCCCGCCTCGCGCTCGGACAGGGAGTCGAGCAGGCTCTCGAGCTGCTTCTGCAGCATCGTGAAGCCCACGGCGTCGGCCGGCACGACCGCCTCGGTGTCCTCGATCAGGTCGCCGAACTCCGAGTCGCCGTCCTCACCCAGCGGGGTGTGGAGCGAGATCGGCTCGCGACCGTACTTCTGCACCTCGACGACCTTCTCCGGGGTCATGTCGAGCTCGCGGGCGAGCTCTTCCGGAGTGGGCTCGCGACCGAGGTCCTGCAGCATCTGGCGCTGCACACGGGCCAGCTTGTTGATGACCTCGACCATGTGCACCGGGATGCGGATGGTGCGGGCCTGGTCGGCCATCGCGCGGGTGATCGCCTGACGGATCCACCAGGTGGCGTACGTCGAGAACTTGAAGCCCTTGGTGTAGTCGAACTTCTCGACCGCACGGATCAGACCGAGGTTGCCCTCCTGGATGAGGTCCAGGAACTGCATGCCGCGGCCCGTGTAGCGCTTGGCCAGCGAGACGACGAGGCGCAGGTTCGCGCCGAGCAGGTGGGACTTCGCGCGCTGCCCGTCACGGGCGACCCAGCGGAGCTCGCGCTCCTCCGGCTTGGAGAGACCGGACGAGTGCTGCAGCCTGTCCTCGGCGAACAGGCCGGCCTCGATCCGCATCGCGAGCTCGACCTCCTGCTCGGCGTTGAGGAGCGCGACCTTGCCGATCTGCTTCAGGTAGTCCTTGACCGGGTCGGCGGTGGCGCCGGTGATCGTGGTCGAGTAGACCGGTGCCTCGTCGTCGTCGGACTGCGAGATGACGAGCGCGCCCGCGGCGACCGCTGCTGCGGCGTCCGGCTTGGCGTCCTTCTCCTCGGTCTCGGTGTCCTCGGCGTCGTCCGTCGCGTCGACGGCGTCGTCCGCGGGCTCGACGGCCTCGTCGTCCTCGTCCTCGTCGTCGTCCTTCTTCTTCGCGCGCGTGGCCGTCTTCTTCGGCGCTGCCTTCGCAGCGGGCTTCTTCGCGGCGGTGGTCTTGGTGGCGCGCTTCTTCGGCGCAGCCTTCCCCTCGGCCGCGTCGGCGTCGTCCGCCGCGACGGCCTCGGGCTCGGTGTCCTTCGTGGGATCGATCGTCGTGCTCCGGGCAGCCATGCGATCACCTCTCTCGTCGTGCCACGTTCGTGGGGTCGTGGCTTCCCTCGCCGCCCAGGGCCTGGGCCGCAGTCCCCCGCGTCGTCAGGTCCTACCGTTCCGGGCAGCATGAGGACCCATGTCAAGTCCCCCGACCCCCGCGGCGCAGCGAGGCGACGCGGTCGTGAGGGGCCCGAACGGGTCCGTCCTCCATTATTGCACGGCCTGCTTCCGCAGGCGCGCAACCAGTGCAACCCAGAGCGGCCCCACCCGTATTCCGTCCTGCGCGTGCATCTGCCGCCGGGTCCGTCGGCGCGCGAGCAGCAGCATCACGACGCCGAACCCGACCACCACGTACTGGACGGTGAGCGCGATGCGGAAGTTGTCCCAGGCGAACACCGTGCGCCCCGTCGCGCCCGACACGACGTCGAGCAGCGTCCCGATGAGGAACATCATGACGAAGGCCGCCAGGAACCCGCCGACGTTCACGACGCCGTTCGCCGAGCCGAGCGACCCGACCGGGTTGAAGCTGCGTGCGAAGTCGAAACCGATGAGGGATCCCGGGCCGCCGACCCCCATCGCGACCACGAGCAGGACGAGCAGCCACGTCGGCGGGTACCCGGGCCAGAGCAGCACCGCCGTCCACACCACCCCGAGCGCCAGGACGATGCCGAGCACCAGGTTCGACCGCCGGAGCGGGAACCGGGCGCAGAGCACGCCGAGCACCGGTCCCACGACGAAGCCGGTGACGACGACGACGGTGAGGAAGCCGGCCGCCTCGGACGGGCTGTACCCGAGGCCGCGCAGCATCGGCACGCCCCACAGCAACGAGAAGACCGTGCCGGACGACTGCGTGACGTAGTGGGACCAGAAGCCGAGCTGCGTGCCCGGCCGCCGCAGCGCGTGCCCGAAGGTGTGGAAGGCGCCGCGCCACGAGTGCGGCAGGGGCAGTGGGATCGTGTCGGTCCGCACCGCGACGGGGCCGTTGCGGACGAAGACGACCGCCAGCACGAGACCGACCAGGCTCGCGGCCGCGGCGACCCCGAACGCCGGGGTCCACCCAGCGGTGTGCAGGAGCACGGCGAACGGGAAGGCCGACAGGACCTGTCCGACCTGACCGAGGTTGCCCGTCCACTGGGAGATCTGCGGCAGGATGCGGCCCGTGAACCACATCGGGACGAGACGGATCACCGAGATGAAGGTCATCGCGTCGCCGGCCCCGACGAGCACCCGGCCCGCGATGGCCGGGCCGATCGTCGGCGAGAACGCGACGACGACCTGGCCGACCACGAGCAGCGCGGCGCCCAGCAGCACGAGCCTGCGCGGCCCCACCCGGTCGAGCGCGATCCCCACCGGGATCTGCAGCCCGGCGTAGACGGCGATCTGCACGACGGCGAGCGTGGACAGGACCGCGGCCGAGACCGCGAAGCGGTCCTGCGCGTCGACGCCGGAGACCCCGAGCGACGACCGCTGCACCACGGCGAGGACGTAGGCGAGCACCGCGACGCCCCAGACGAGGAAGGCACGGCGGGAGTTCACCCGACAAGGCTACCGACGCGCGGCCCGCGCCCGACACGTGCTGTGGAGGACGGGAGGCGCGGTGCGGGCCGTGGAGGAGCCTCCAGGCCGCGAGCGGCGCAGCCCGCTCCCCGTCAGTCGGTCGACGCGTCGCCGTCGGACCGCCGGTCGGCCAGGAAGCGCTCGAGCTCGGCCGCGATCGCGTCGGCGGTCGGGACCTCGCCGTCCTCGTTCGTCAGGGGCGACGCGACCGGGTTGCCCTCCATGTAGGTGTCGTGCCGTTCCTCGAGCACACCGACCAGGCGCTGGAGCTCGGGGTTGCCCGCGACCTGCTCCTCGACGCGTGTGCGGAACTCGCGGTCGGACGCACGCAGCGCGTCGGTCGGGAAGATCAGACCGGTGGCCGCCGCGATGCTCGACAGTGCGGTGACCGCCGCGTCGGGGAACTCGGTGTCGCCGAGGTAGTGCGGGACCAGCAGGACGAGCCCGGTGACCGATGCACCCAGCTGCGTCAGCCGGTGCTCGACCAGGTGCAGGACGTTCGCGGGCGCCTGCGTCTCCGGCTTCCACACGCTCAGCTGCTCGACCAGGTCCGCGCGGGTCCCCGACACCGTCAGGCTGATCGGACGGGTGTGGGGGACGGGCATGGGGATCGACTGGACCCACGTCGTGTCCGCGACCTGCAGGCGGTCGGCGAGGCCGGTGACGGCGTCGACGAACCGGTTCCACTGGAAGTCCGGCTCGTACCCGGTGAGGAACAGGAACGGCTGCCCGAGCTCGTCGCGCACCAGGTGCAGCGCCAGGCGCGGCGGTTCGACGGCCGTGATGTGGTCGTGCTCGAAGGTGATGACCGGCCGGCGGGCGCGCCAGTCGAGCAGGACGTCCGGGTCGAACTCCGCGACGAGCTCGTGGTCGAGGCCGTCGAGGATCGACGTGGCCACCTGCGCGACGGCGGACCCCGCGTCGACGAAGCCGGTCAGGCCCGCGACCAGGTGCAGCCCGGCCGGGACGGTCGGCGCGCCGTCGGGAGCGGAGTACAGGTCCTCGGGGTGGTTCACCGTCCCCATGCTAGGCGGCACCCCTGACCCGACCCCTGCGCCGGCCCGACGCTCTCGGCGAACACGTGCTGGCTAGGCTGGGCGCATGGTCCGACCGACGCTCTCCACCACCACCTCGACCCCCTCCGACGTCGACGCCGACGTCCTCGTGCTCGGCGTCCGCTCGGGCACCGACGGCGGTGCCCCCACGATCGCTCCGAGCGCTGCCGGCGCCCTGGACGCGCTCGCCGACCTCGACCTGGGCTCCGTCGGTGTGACGGGTGCGAAGGACCAGCTGGTCCGCCTCCCCGGTACCGGCGTCGCCGCGGCCGGGATCGCACTCGTCGGCCTCGGTGCCACGGTCGACGCGGCGTCCGTCCGCGCGGCCGCCGGCAGCGCGGTCCGCCAGCTCCCCCAGGCGGCGTCGATCGCGCTGGCGCTGCCGACCGACTCGGCCGAGCTCGTCGACGCCGCGCTCGAGGGTGCGGCGCTCGGCTCCTACGCCTTCACCCGGCACAAGGGCACCGGTACGACGGCTCCGGCCCGGGGCGACCAGCGCATCGCGGTCGTCGCGCCGGCCGACACCGCCGCCGACGCCACCGTCCGGCCCGCGATCGTCGCCGACGCGGCAGCACTCGTCCGTGACCTCGTGAACACCGCCGCCGGCGACCTCGGCCCGGCGGACGTCGCCGACGTCGCCGTCGCGCAGGCCGAGGGCCTCCCCCTCACCGTCGAGGTCCTCGACGAGCAGCAGCTCGAGGAGCAGGGCTTCGGGGGCATCCTCGGGGTCGGCCGCGGCTCCGAGCGTCCCCCGCGCCTGGTCGTCGTCCGCTACGAGCCGTCGTCGGCGTCCAAGCACCTCGCACTGGTCGGCAAGGGCATCACCTTCGACTCCGGCGGCCTCTCGCTGAAGCCCGCCGCGTCGATGCTCGGCATGAAGACCGACATGACCGGCGCCGCCACCGTGCTCGCCGCGACGATCGCCGCCGCGCGCCTCGGCCTCGACACGAAGGTCACCGCCTGGCTGTGCCTCGCCGAGAACATGCCGTCCGGCTCCGCGACGCGCCCCGGCGACGTGCTCACCCTGAAGAACGGGAAGACCGTCGAGGTCACGAACACCGACGCCGAGGGCCGACTCGTCCTCGGCGACGGCATGGTCGCCGCCTCGCTCGAGCAGCCCGACGCCCTCGTCGACGTCGCGACGCTCACCGGCGCACAGGTCGTCGCCCTCGGCGACCGGACCACCGGCCTGATGGGCAGCGACGACCTGGTCGCACGGGTCCGCGCGGTCGCCGACGCCGTCGCCGAGCCGATCTGGCCGATGCCCCTGCCCGAGGAGCTCGACGCGCGACTCGCCAGCGACGTCGCCGACATGGTCAACGCGACCGTGGGCAACCCGGCCGGTGGGATGCTCCTCGCCGGCAAGTTCCTCGAGCGGTTCGTGGGCGACGGCGTGCCGTGGGCGCACCTCGACATCGCGGGCCCCTCGGAGCACAAGGGCGGCGGGTACGGCTGGCTCGGCAAGGGCGCGACCGGCGTCATGGTCCGGACGCTCATCGGGCTCGCAGAAGAGCTCCAGTCCAGGTAGTAGGTTGGTGTCCGGCGGGCTGCGCACCGACGCGCGTCCGCCGGAACCAGCGGGACGGGACCGGAACCATGCGGTCCGACCGTCGGACGCCGCCGCCGCGGTGTCCAGTGGGGTCCGACCGGGATCCCGACACGCACGAGGGAGTTGCACCAGGTGACGGAACAGACTTACGACGTCGTGGTCCTCGGTGGCGGCAGTGGTGGCTACGCCGCTGCGCTCCGGGCCGCCGAGCTCGGCATGAGCGTCGCGCTCATCGAGGGAGACAAGCTCGGGGGGACCTGCCTGCACCGCGGCTGCATCCCGACCAAGGCGCTGCTGCACGCCGCCGAGGTCGCCGACGCCACCCGCGACGCGGAGAAGTACGGCGTCATCGCCGAGTTCGCGGGTGTCGAGGTGCCGAAGGTCATCGACTACCAGCAGGGCGTCATCAACTCGAAGTACAAGGGCCTGCAGGGCCTGGTCAAGGCGCGCGGCATCACCGTCGTCGAGGGCTGGGGCCGTCTGACCTCGCAGAACACCGTGCAGGTCGGCGACCAGACCGTCACCGGCAAGAACGTCGTGCTCGCCACGGGTTCGTACTCGAAGTCCCTGCCGGGCCTCGAGATCGGCGGTCGCGTGATCACGTCCGAGACCGCGCTCAAGATGGACTACGTCCCGAACAAGGTCGTCATCCTCGGTGGTGGCGTCATCGGCGTCGAGTTCGCCAGCGTGTGGAAGTCGTTCGGCGCCGACGTCACGATCGTCGAGGGCCTGCCCCACCTCATCCCCGCCGAGGACGAGTCGATGTCCAAGCAGCTCGAGCGCGCCTTCCGCAAGCGCGGCATCGAGTTCTCGCTCGGCGTGCGCTTCGACCACGTCGACCAGCACGAGAACGGCGTCGTCGTGACGCTCGAGGACGGCAAGACCTACGAGGGCGACGTGCTCCTCGTCGCGGTCGGCCGTGGCCCGCTCACGCAGAACATGGGCTTCGACGAGGTCGGCGTCGCGATGGACCGCGGGTTCGTCATGACCGACGAGCGCCTCGCCACCAACCTGCCGAACGTCTACGCCGTCGGCGACATCGTCCCCGGCCTGCAGCTCGCGCACCGCGGCTTCCAGCAGGGGATCTTCGTGGCCGAGGAGATCGCGGGCCTGAAGCCCGTCGTCATCTCCGACACGAACATCCCGAAGGTGACCTACTCCGACCCCGAGGTCGCCTCGGTCGGACTCTCCCAGGCCAAGGCCGAGGAGGAGTACGGCAAGGACAAGGTCGACTTCTACGAGTACAACCTCGCGGGCAACGGCCGCAGCCACATCATCGGGACCTCCGGCGCCGTCAAGGTCGTCCGGGTCGTCGACGGTCCGGTCGTCGGTGTCTCGATGATCGGCGCGCGCGTCGGCGAGCTCATCGGTGAGGCCCAGCTCGCGGTGAACTGGGAGGCGCACCCGGAGGACGTCGCACCGCTCGTCCACGCCCACCCGACGCAGAACGAGGCCCTGGGCGAGGCCTTCCTCCACCTCGCGGGCAAGCCGCTGCACGCGCTGTGACGACCACGTCCACCGTGCACACCGAGACAATGACATCCACCACCACAGCAACCCGCGAACAGGAGCCCACCCGATGAGCGAATCCGTCAACCTCCCGGCGCTCGGCGAGAGCGTCACCGAGGGCACGGTCACCCGATGGCTGAAGAACGTCGGTGACCGCGTCGAGGTCGACGAGCCGCTGCTCGAGGTCTCGACCGACAAGGTCGACACCGAGATCCCGTCGCCGATCGCCGGCGTCGTCGAGGAGATCCTCGTCCAGGAGGACGAGACCGTCGAGGTCGGCACCGCGCTAGTGAAGATCGGCGACGGCTCCGGATCGGACTCCGGTTCGTCGGACGACCAGGGTGCGGACCAGGACGCCGCAGCCGCCGAGGAGAGCGAGCCCGAGACGGCTCCGAGCACCGAGCAGGGCGAGGAGCAGAAGGCTCCGGAGCCGCAGCAGGCCGAGCCGGCGCCCGGTGGCCAGACGCAGCCCGCCGCCCCGCAGGCGCCGTCGGCTCCGCCGGTCCCGCAGGCCGCTCCGGTCCCGCCGCCCGCCGCCGTGCCGGCAGCGGTCCCCGCGCCCGCCGCGGCTCCGGCTCCGGCCGCTGCTCCGGCGCCGGCCGCAGCCGGTTCCACCGCGTCGGCGTCGGTGCCGAACCCGAACCAGGACGCGTCGGCCTCCGGCTACGTCACCCCGCTGGTGCGCAAGCTCGCCAACGAGCAGGGCGTCGACCTGTCGACGGTCTCCGGCTCCGGGGTCGGTGGCCGCATCCGCAAGGAGGACGTGCTCGCCGCCGCCGCGAAGGCGTCGTCCGCCGGTTCGTCGGCTCCGGCCGCCGCGGCGTCCGGCCCGTTCGTGGCCGAGACCTCGCCGCTCCGCGGCACGCGCGAGAAGATGACGCGCCTCCGCAAGGTGGTCGCCGAGCGCGCCGTGCAGTCGATGACCTCGACCGCACAGCTCACCAGCGTCGTCGAGGTCGACGTCACGAAGGTCGCGCAGTTCCGCGACGCGAACAAGGCCGAGTTCCTCGAGAAGACCGGTTCGAAGCTCAGCTTCATGCCGTTCTTCGCCCTCGCGGCGTCCGAGGCGCTCAAGGCCCACCCGAAGATCAACTCCACGGTCGAGGGCGACGAGATCGTCTACCCGGACCACGAGAACGTCTCGATCGCGGTGGACACCGAGCGCGGCCTGCTCACCCCGGTGATCAAGGACGCGTCGGGGCTCTCGCTCGCCGACTTCTCGAAGGCGATCGCGGACCTGGCCGAGCGCACGCGCAACAACCAGCTCAAGCCGGACGAGCTCGCGGGTGGCACCTTCACGCTGACCAACACCGGTTCGCGCGGCGCGCTGTTCGACACCCCCGTGGTGTTCCTGCCGCAGTCCGCGATCCTCGGCACGGGCATCGTCACCAAGCGTCCGGCGGTCGTGAAGGTCGACGGGCAGGAGGCGATCGCCGTCCGTTCGTTCGTCTACCTCGCACTGTCGTACGACCACCGGATCATCGACGGCGCCGACGCGTCGCGGTACCTCGTCGCGGTGAAGAACCGCCTCGAGGAGGGCAACTTCGGCCCGAACCTCGGCTACTGAGTCGTCGCTCCGATCCGCACCGGACGGCCCCGGTCCCCTCGTGGGACCGGGGCCGTCCGGCGTTCCACCGGGAGCGTCGGAGCCGGCCCGGTGCGTCGCGGGCCGGGGCGGTCCGGCGATCCTGCGGCCGCGGGCACGGGCACGGGCACGGGCACGGTCAGCGCAGACCGGTCGCTGCGGTCACGAGACCGCCCGCGACCACCGTGCCGACGAGGACGTGCCGGACCGGCACTCGGCGCTCCCGTCCCAGGGGGATCCCCTGCTCGACCAGGTCCCGCACCACCCGGGCGACCGAGCCGATCGCGTCCGTGGTGTCGTCCGGCAGACGCCCGACGCCGACGTGCTCCTCGTCGGGGAAGGCCGGGCCCGGTCTGCTCCAGCGCACGGGTCGGGGTGGCGCGGCTCCGACGACGAGGTCGAGCGCGTCCGAGATCGTCCGAGCGTCCCCGTCCCGCGCGGCGTCGAGGACCGGGTCGAGCGTGCTGCGGACGGCTGACCGCGCGTCGACACGGTCCCACACGGAACGGGCGGCGGTCACGAGCTGGCGGGCGCCGTCGAGGTCACGGGGAGACGGGAGCGGGTGCGCCGGCGGTGGCGTGCACGCGACCCGCGAGGAGGCTGCCGCTGCCTCGGCCCGAGCGGCCGCCGTCGCCCGGGAGAGGACCCCGGCGGCACGGGCCGTCGCCCGGGGGTCCGCAGCGGGATCGGCCGACGTGCGTCCCGTGCAGGCGTCCGACGCACCGGGAGGACGGTCGGCGACGACGATCGCTCCCGCTTCGTCGACGCGCACGGCGTCGAAGGGGACGGCTCCGAGCACGACCGCACCCGATCGTGCCCGCGCAGCGAGTTCGAGCAGGGGCACCGTCAGGGTGACCGCCACGCCCTCGGTCGGCGTGCCGAGTGCCTCCAGTGCATCCTCGAGCGCGCGGGTCGACGGGTCGAGGACCTCGGCGGCGAGGTGGCCCTGCGGGCACCTGCCGACCCGGGTCACCGGAACGAGGTGCGGGCCGGCGCCGGCGGCGCGGTCGGCGACCCACCCCGAGAAGTCGGCGGGGTCCTGTGCACCGCACCACCGTCTGCTGCCCGCTGTCGTCGTCATGGTGACGAGCTTCACGGACGCCGGACGGGCCCCCCGGCCGGCGTGCGGTACCTGTGGACGGCGACGTTCGCCCACAGCCTGGGCACCAGCGGTCTGCGAGCGATGGTCGAGGCCGTATCCTGGTCGCATGGCACGCAGCACTCCCCAAGCAACGACGGCGAAGGAGCCGGGTCGTCTCAAGCAGATGTACCAGGTCTTCACCATGACCCGTCGGGCCGACCCGAAGTCCGTCTGGTGGTTCCTGCTGGCGTTCGTCGGCCCCGTCGTCGCGGGTGTCCTGCTCGCGCTGCTCCTGCCGGGCCAGAACTGGCTCGCGATCACGCTGTGGATCGTGGCCGGCGTGCTGCTCGGTGTGCTGCTCTTCCTCATCGTCCTCGGTCGGCTGGCGGAGCGTGCCGCCTACTCGCAGATCGCCGGGCAGCCGGGCGCCGTCGGCGCCGTGCTCTCGAACTCACTCCGCCGCCAGTGGCGATCGAGCGAGATGCCCGTCGCCGTGCACGGCCGGTCCCAGGCCGCCGTCTACCGCGCGGTCGGCACCCCGGGTGTGGTCCTCATCACCGAGGGGCAGCGGGGCAACCTCAAGCGCCAGGTGGACGAGGAGCGCCGCAAGGTCCAGCGGATCGTCCCGAACGTCC
The DNA here is from genome assembly GCF_023712445.1 of Curtobacterium sp. P97. Classification (NCBI taxonomy): domain Bacteria; kingdom Bacillati; phylum Actinomycetota; class Actinomycetes; order Micrococcales; family Microbacteriaceae; genus Curtobacterium; species Curtobacterium sp. P97. The sequence goes on from NZ_JAMAYF010000020.1 coordinate 12,443, forward strand.
CCGTGCACGTGGTCCACGTCGACGACGACGAGGACGGCGTGACGCTGCACAAGCTCCCGCGGGCGATGAACAAGTACAAGAAGGCGCTCAACCGCAACGAGGTCCTGGCGGTCGCGAACCGTCTGGACTCCCTCACGCACAGCCCGGCGGCCGCGATCCCCAAGGGCATGGACCCGATGCGTGCGCGCGCCGGGCGTCCGCGCTGATCGTCTCCCCCGCGCTCCGAGCGACGACGCCCCCGACCGTGCCAGGTCGGGGGCGTCGCTGCGTGCGAGGCGCGTGCTCCTCGTGACTGTGGTCTCGTCGGAGCGCCGAGCTTGCCGGTGGTGCTGCCAGGCAGAACGACACCGCCGCTGTCGTCCGACAGCGATCTCGTCGTTCTCCCCCCGCCGCCGAGCGACCGCGGGCTGAACGACACCGCCGCTGTCGTGCGACAGCGATCTCGTCGCTCCGCCCGTACCCGCCGGACGACCCGCGGGCAGAACGACACCGCCGCTGTCGTACGACGTCGACGTTGTCGTTGCGCGTCGTTCGCACGCCTCCGGCTCCGCGCGCGTCCGGCCGCGCCGGTCAGCGCCGGACGAGCACCGTCCCCGCGATGCGGTCGTGCGCACCACGGCTGTCACGGTCGATGATGAGCGCCGGGACGACCAGGCAGAGCAGCACGGTACGGACGACCGGTCGCCACACCCCGACGTAGCCGCCGCGGATCGGGACGACCCGCAGGCCGACGCACACGTGACCGAAGGAGCCCGAGAGCGTGCAGATGAACAGGACCTGCAGCACCGCGAAGATCGCGAGCTGGATCCACGTGTGCGCGATGTCGCCGGATCCCTCGAGCGGCGACCACACGCCGGTGACGTACGCCACGAGGTCGGCCAGGATGCCGTCGATGAGCAGCCCGACGACCCGGCGACCGATGCGGCCGACGCTGCGCGGCCCGTCCTCGGGGAGCCCGAGGTCCTTGCCCGGCCACCCGTCCGGGTGCTCCCCACCGGGGTGTGCGGACGACGCCGAGGGCGGGGTGGTGCTGCGGGCCATGCTCCAAGGGTAGGCGACTCCGTGCCCGTAACACGCACGAAACAATGCAGTCATGTCCGGGAAACCCGGTGTCAATAGCCTCGTCGGAGGGTGCACCCGCGGCACCTCCGACATCACCTACCCCCCAGGAGATCGACACACATGTTCAGCGATTCCTCCGAGGTGCTCGCCTTCATCAAGGACACGGACGTCAAGTTCCTCGACATCCGCTTCACGGACCTGCCCGGTGTCCAGCAGCACTTCAACATCCCGGCGTCGACGGTCGACGAGGACTTCTTCTCGGTCGGACAGCTCTTCGACGGCTCCTCGATCCGCGGCTTCGCGTCGATCCACGAGTCGGACATGCAGCTCATCCCGGACGTGACGACGGCGTACATCGACCAGTTCCGCGCCGAGCGCACGCTGATCATGATCTTCGACATCTACAACCCGCGGAACGGCGAGATCTACGGCCGCGACCCGCGCCAGGTGGCGAAGAAGGCCGAGAAGTACCTCGCGTCGACGGGCATCGCGGACACCGCGTTCTTCGCGCCCGAGGCCGAGTTCTACATCTTCGACGACGTCCGCTACTCGGTGACCCAGAACAAGTCGTTCTACTCGGTCGACTCGGAAGAGGGCGCTTGGAACACCGGTCGCGAGGAAGAGGGCGGCAACCTCGCCAACAAGACCCCCTACAAGGGCGGGTACTTCCCGGTCTCCCCCGTCGACAAGACGGCCGACCTGCGCGACGACATCACGCTCAAGCTGATCGAGGCGGGCTTCGAGCTCGAGCGCTCGCACCACGAGGTGGGTACCGGCGGCCAGCAGGAGATCAACTACAAGTTCGACACGATGGTCCACGCCGCGGACGACATCCTGAAGTTCAAGTACATCGTCAAGAACACGGCCGACCAGTGGGGCAAGGTCGCCACGTTCATGCCGAAGCCGCTGTTCGGCGACAACGGCTCGGGCATGCACACCCACCAGTCGCTCTGGAGCGACGGCAAGCCGCTGTTCTACGACGAGAACGGCTACGGCGGCCTCTCGGACGTCGCGCGCTGGTACATCGGTGGCATCCTGAAGCACGCCCCGGCGCTGCTCGCCTTCACGAACCCGTCGATCAACTCCTACCACCGTCTGGTCAAGGGGTTCGAGGCTCCGGTCAACCTGGTCTACTCGGCCGGCAACCGCTCCGCCGCGATCCGCATCCCGATCACGGGCACGAACCCGAAGGCGAAGCGCATCGAGTTCCGCGCGCCGGACGCCTCGGGCAACCCGTACCTCGCCTTCGCTGCGCAGCTGATGGCCGGCCTCGACGGCATCCAGAACCGCATCGAGCCGCACGAGCCGGTGGACAAGGACCTGTACGAGCTCCCGCCGGAGGAGGCCAAGGGCATCCCGCAGGTGCCGGGCTCCCTCGACGAGGCGCTCGAGGCGCTCGAAGCGGACCACGAGTTCCTCACGAAGGGCAACGTCTTCACCGAGGACCTCATCCAGACGTGGATCGACTACAAGCGTGAGAACGAGATCCTCCCGCTCGCGCAGCGTCCGCACCCGTTCGAGTACGAGCTGTACTTCGGCGTCTGATCCTCGCTGACACCACGAAGGCCCCGCACCGGTTCCGGTGCGGGGCCTTGTGCGTGCGGGGCGCGTCGTGCGGTGGTGGTGACCGCCTGGAGGCCCGGTGCCGGTCCGGCGGACCGACACCGGGCCTCCAGACAGTCGCCTGCTGTGCGCCCGTTCCTTCCCATGACGCGCGCGATGGCGGGCGGGAACGGGCGTACCTGGTCGGAACGAACCACCTGGTACGCCCGGAAGGACCAGCCACGCCCGGAAGGACCAGGTACGCCCGGAAGGACGAGGTACGCCCGGACACACAGGAGCGGGGTCCCTGCCGCCCCCGGCACGGACCCCGCTCCTGCGCGGTGACGACTAGCGCGCTGCGGCCAGCACGTCGTTCGACCCCGCCGCCACGCTCACGGCCGAGCTCGCGACCGGTGTGGGCCGCCCCAGGGAGCGGACGGACCACCCGGCCTCGACCCAGTCGGCGACCGGGAGGCAGTTGCGGGCGTCGATGACGGTGCGACGGCCGACGATGCCGCCGAGCGACACCGGCGACGCCTGCACGATCTCGTCCCACTCCGTCAGGACGAGCACCACGTCCGCACCCTCGACCGCGTCCTCCTTCGTCGCCGCGTAGGACAGCGTCGGGAAGGAGCGACGAGCGGTCTCGTTCGCCTCCGGGTCCCACAGCGTGACCTGCGCGCCGCGGAGGTGCAGCGCCGCAGCGACGTTGAGCGCCGGCGAGTCCCGGACGTCGTCGGTGAGGGGCTTGAACGCGGCTCCGACCACGGCCACGCGGCGGTTCAGCACGGAACCCCCGAGCGCCTCGATCGTCATGTCGATGACCCGTTCGCGCTGCCCCATGTTGATCTCGTCGACCTGCTGCATCAGTCCGACGACCCGACCGGCGCCGATCTCGTTCGCACGGTGCATGAGCGCACGGATGTCCTTCGGCAGGCAGCCGCCGCCGAAGCCGAGCCCGGCGTTCAGGAACTTGCGCCCGATGCGGACGTCGTGCCCGAGAGCGTCGGCGAGCGTGGTGACGTCGGCACCGGTGATGGCGCACATCTCGGAGATCGCGTTGATGAAGGAGATCTTCGTCGCGAGGAACGCGTTCGCGCTGACCTTCACGAGCTCGGCGGTCGCGAGGTCCGTCGTGATGACCGGCGTGCCCTCGGCGATCGGTGCCGCGTAGACCTCGCGGATCATCGCGTCCGCCGCCGCCGACGCGCCGCCCCAGACCAGACGGTCGGGGTGCAGGGTGTCGTCGACGGCCTTGCCCTCGCGGAGGAACTCCGGGTTCCAGACGAGCTCCGCCTGGATGCCGGACGGGCTGAACTCGCGGACGATCCCGCGCAGTCGCTCCGCCGTCCCGACGGGCACCGTGGACTTGCCGACGATGAGCCCCGGGTGGGTGAGGTGCTCCGCGACACCGCGGGTGGCGGCCTCGACGTAGGTCAGGTTCGCAGCGTGCGACCCGGCCTTCTGCGGCGTGCCGACGCAGACGAAGTGGACGTCCGCGGCGGCGACGGCCTCGGCCAGGTCGGCGGTGAACCGGAGCTTCCCGGTGGCGACGTGCTTCGTGATGAGCTCGGGCAGGCCGGGCTCGTAGAACGGCACCTCGCCGGCGGACAGGGCGGCGAGCTTCGCGGGGTCGACGTCCACGCCGATGGTCTCGAAGCCCATCTCGGCCATGGCGGCTGCGTGGGTGGCGCCGAGGTATCCGGTGCCGATGACACTGATGACGGGAGCCGGCCGCACGTCGGCGGCGTCGGTCTTCTTCTGAGCGGTCACTGCTTGACCTCCTGCAGGTCGTAGTCGGTGTCGGTGCGGGCGATGCCCTCGGCGAAGGTCGCCAGGCTGTCGGCGCGGGAGTCGAGGCGCCAGTCGTTCGTGGTGCGGGCGCCGTCGACGATGGTGGTGGCCACCTGGCTGAAGTACGCGAAGCCGATGACGTCACGGTTGGCGGGGTCGGCGAGGGCGTCGAAGAGCGAGTCGATCCACTGCGACTTCTGGCTGTCCGAGACGCTGCCGCCGGTCTCGGTGGCGCCGATCTCGTTGAGCAGGACGTGCTTGCCCGGCGCGACCTGCCGGAGCTGCGCGAGGGTCGCTCCGAAGGTGTTCTGGAACGTGGGCTGCTCGGTGGCCGTGCGGTAGTAGCCGCTCATGCCGACCCAGTCGACGTAGTCGGCGCCCGGGTAGTACTGCCGCATGTAGTCGAGCGTCTGGTACTTCGGGTTGCCGAGCTTGTCGATGCGCGACGGCGACCAGTTCCAGATGACGTAGTCGTTCGCTCCGTTGGCCTGGAAGACGTCGTGCACGTGCTGCCACATGGCGACGTACGACCCCGGCGCGTTCTGCTGCTTCGACCCCTCGGACCAGTTGTACCACTGGCCGTTCATCTCGTGGTCGAGGCGGATGACGACGGGCATCCCGTTCGCCTTCAGCGCCCTCGCGTAGGACGCGAGGTAGTCGTCGAACTTCCCGGAGACGATGTCCTGGTTCGTGTAGCCCTCGACGTACGGCTGGTCGTTCCCGGTCTTCGCGGGCACGGTCTCCCACGTCATCATCGGCAGGCGGCCGTTCGCCCACGACCGCTGGACGGCGCTGGCATTGAAGTCCTGGTCGAACCCCTGGAAGTAGCCCACCATGTTCGTGGCCCGGCCGACCTCCTGCGAGACGCGGTCGTACTCGGCCCAGTTGAAGGGCGACTGCGTCGTGTAGAGCCCGTACCAGCGGGACTGCTGACCGAGGATCTGCGCCTTGGTCGGGGTCGTGATCGGTTCGGACGCGACCGGGTCCTTCGACGGGCCCGCGGTCCCGCCCTGCCCGTCGGAGGCGCCCGAGCCCGAGCCCGAGCCCGCGCCCGAACCGGAGTCGGAGCCCCCGCCCGAGCCGGCGCCGGAGTCGGAGGCGCCGGCGGCGGTCCCCGCAGCGCTCCCGCTCGGACCGGACCCGCCGGAGGAACCCACCGGGCCCGACCCCCCGGCGGACGCCTTGCCGCCGCTCGTCGCAGCGCCGAGGTCGGACTGCAGCGAGGCGATCTGCGCCTTCAGGCGGGTGATCTCCTCGGCCCGCGACCCGGCCTGCGCTCCCGAGGAGTCGAGCTTGCCCTCGAGCTTCCAGATGGTCTGCTGCGCCGCGTCGAGCTTCGCGCTGAGTTCGGCGGCGGTGGGCTGCTTCGCCTTGGGCGGGGTGACGCCGAGGGCGGTCTGCACCGCGCTCGACACCGGGCCGGCCGGCGACACCCAGACGGTCCAGGTGATCAGGCCGAGCACCAGGACGATCGCGACCGTGCCGATCGCGGTGCGGCGGGCGTGCTTGCTCGACTGGGCCCACCACGTGCTGGTGGAACGGATGAGGTCAGACAATGAGGAACGCCTCCAGTGCGAGGATCGCGAACCCGATGAGGTACGGGATCGCGGCGTACGGGTTGCGACGGCGGGCCTTCGCCGACGCCGGACGGACAGGCGCGGCGGGGGCCGCAGCGGCCGTCGCCGCCGATCGCCGGGTGGCGAGGACCGTCGCGGTCGAGGTGGTCGTGGCGTCGGCGCCGAAGAGCTCGTCGAACGCGCGGTCCGCCGCGGCCTGGTCGCCGACGTCGACCCGGGACCGGGCGACGTCGGTGCGGTCCGCCGGTGGCAGCCCGGCGTCGACCGGGCTGACCGGCGTGCCGGGCGCGGTCGGCTGGACGGCGGCCGCCGGGTCCTCCTCCATCGGACCACCGGCGTACGCCCCGGCGCGGGTCCCCCACCCGGACGCGTGCGCCAGGCGGAAGAAGCCGATGAGCCGGATCGGCATGAGGAAGAACGTCGACACGATGATGAACATCGGCAGCCGGAAGAAGTCGCTCGGCTTCTCGGCGAGGTGGCGCATCTGGCGAACCGCCATGCTCAGCACGCTGGAGACGACCATGAGCCCGGCGACGTAGACGAAGCCCGTCGAGAAGCCGTACTGCTGCAGGATGCCCTGGTACAGGTTCTCGCCCTGCCCGGTCACCGCGCGGTAGATCCAGCCGGCGATCACGCCGAAGAGCATGAACGGCAGGATGATGTCGGTGAGGAAGAACACCGCCAGGATCGGCGCGTGACCGAGCATCCACGGGAGCATGCGCAGCGTGTTGTACTGCGAGCCGCGGGCCCAGCGCAGTTGCTGCTTGAACAGCTTCTTCACCTGCAGCGGTGCGTCCGTGTAGACCAGCGACGTGTACTGGTAGACGGTCCGGTAGCCCTCCTTGAGGGTCAGGTTCGTCAGGGTGCGGTCGTCGGACACCTCGAGGAAGACACCCATGAACTCCTCGTGCATGAACCGGTCCATGACACGGGCGAGGATGTTCCGGCGGAAGGCGATGGTGCGCCCGGGCAGGCACCCGATCTGGCCGAGCACGCTCTGCGCCGGCATCGAGTAGAGCGCCCGCGAGTTCTCGAGCCAGTCGGCCCACCGGGTGATCCACGAGCGCGTCGGCTCGAGGATGCGCTGGCGGGTGGTGACCCCGCCGACGGACTCGTCGGCGAAGGGCTTGAGCAGCTCGGAGAGCGTCCCCGGGGTCCACACCGTGTCCGAGTCGACGAGCACGGTGATGTCGCCCGTCGACATCTCGGTGCCGACCTTGACGGCGTTGCGCTTGCCCGGGATCGGCGTGTGGGTCCAGCGGACGAGCGGGGCGAACTCGTCGCACACCTGCTCCAGCGCCTCGTTCCTCGCGCCGTTGATGACGACGATGATCTCACCCGGCCCCTGCTCGACCATGCGGCCGATCACGTCACGGAAGAGGTCGATCGGCTCGTCGACGACGGGGACGACCACGCTGGTCGTCCCGACGAAGGTGCCGGTGTAGGGGCGGTAGCGGGCGGACAGGACGACCTTGAGCAGCCAGAGCAACCAGATCACCGCGGAGTACACGGCGAACAGGTAGAACTCGGGGTGCCCTTCGACCATCTGCCGGATCTGCAGAATGAAGGTGAACATCGATCCCTGCTTCAACGTTCGAGGTGGGGATTCCGCTTCATCGAGGAACCGTGGGCGGTTCGGGTGAGCCCATTGAGGCAGAAGCTGGGTGCCACCGCAACGCGACCCCTGTCCGGGGGTGTTTCCAGGAGGTCACGGGGTACAACGCAGTCCCCCTCGCGGCAGACCGCGGCTGTCCGCACTGCTGCTGACAGCAGGAATGTGGACCGGTCCACCGCCGTCCGGAGCGCAACTGCGGCCGATGACGACCCGGGAGGCAGGGCTGCCCAGTGCAGGAAATCCCAGGTCGAAGGTCACGTACCCCCGTCCGGGGGGTGCCTGGTCGGGGCCGCTGCTGCCCCGATCCGCAGCCCCCGATCACGGTCCGGTCACGACGGGTGGGCCCGTGCCGGTCGGGGTACAGCGCGGCAGCCGTCGGGGGACGGCGGACGACATCAGGAATTCATCGACGACGACGTGTCACGTTCCGCCGCGGACGTCGGTCCGGGCGTGTCGCCCCACCCTCAGGCGCCGTAGAACTCCCGCTCGAAGACCTGGCGAGCGCGCCGTGTGACGCCGAGGTAGTCGTCCTCGAGCCGGGACGCCGATCCGGGCGGGTACTCCATCAGGCGCGCGATGCCCTCGAGCTGCACCCGGTCGACGGGGAGCACGTCGGTCGTCTTCCCGGACCAGAGCACGAGGGCGCTCCGGGTGCGGGACGCGAAGCGCCAGGCGGCGCCGAGGCGGTCGGCGTCCTCCGCAGCGACGAGTCCGGCGGCGGTGGCGGCGTCGAGCGCCTCGAGCGTCGAGGTGGTCCGGAGCCCGGGCACCGTCGTCGCGTGCTGCAGCTGCAGCAGCTGCACGAACCACTCCACGTCGCTGAGGGACCCGCGGCCGAGCTTCAGGTGCCGCGCTGGGTCGGCTCCGCGTGGCAGCCGCTCGGACTCGACGCGGGCCTTGATGCGCCGGACCTCGCGGACCGCCTGCTCGTCGATGTGCTCCGGGTACCGGGTCCGGTCCGCCAGGTGCTCGAAGTCCCGCAGGAGTCCGTCGTCGCCGACGGCACCACGGGCCCGGAGGAGCGCCTGCGCCTCCCACGTCAACGACCACCGGGCGTAGTACGCGCCGTACGACTCGAGCGTCCGCACCACCGGTCCGTTCTTCCCCTCCGGACGCAGGTCGATGTCGAGCTCGAACGGGTGGATGGCGTCGTCGGTCAGCCGCGACAGCTCACGGACGATGCGCTGCGCCGCCCGCGAGGCCTGCTCCGACTCGAGGCCCTCCGGCGCCCGGTACACGTAGAGCACGTCGGCGTCGGACCCGAAGCCGAGCTCCCGGCCACCGAAGCGTCCCATCGCGACGATGCCGAACACGAGGCCCTCGGGAGCGTCGCGCCGCGCGAGGGTCAGCGCTCCGGTCAGGGTCGCCTCGGAGACGTCGGACAGCGCCGGACCGAGTGCGTCCACGTCGAGGTGGCCCAGCACTGCGGCCATGCCGAGCCGGAGCGTCTCGCGACGTCGGGCGGACCGGACGAGGGCGGCGGCACCGTCGACGTCGTCACCGTGTCGGGCGGTCGTCGCGGCGTGTTCGGCGAGCAGGGACGCCAGCGGTCGGGGCCGGAGGAGCGTCTCCGGTTCGTCGAGCCACGCGACCGCTTCGGGGAAGCGCTCGAGCAACCCGGCGAGGAACGCCGACTCGGACAGCACGGTCGTCAGGGAGTGCGCGGCGCCCGACGAGTCGCGGAGCATGCGGAGGAACCAGCTCGACTCCCCCAGGGTGTCGCTGAGGCGCCGGAACGCCAGGAGCGCCCGGTCCGGAGCCGGCCCCTCGGCCATCCACCGCAGGAGCACGGGGAGCAGGTTGCGCTGGATCGCGGCCCGCCGGCTCGTGCCCTGCGTGAGCGCGCGGATGTGGCCGAGCGCGCCCGAGGGGTCCGCGAAGCCGATCGCGCCGAGGCGGTCGGCCGCCTGGTCGTTCGTCAGGACGATGTCACCGTCGGTCGCGGCCACCGCCGAGAGCAGCGGTCGGTAGAAGAGCCGCTCGTGGAGCCCGCGGACCTCGAGCTTCACGCCGCGCCACCGCTGCTCGAGCGCCGACGCCGAGGTCGCGAGCCCGGTCGAGCGTGCGAGCACCCGGAGCTCGTCCTCGTCGGAGGGCATGAGGTGCGTGCGCTGCAGCCGTCGGAGCTGGATGCGGTGCTCGAGGAGGCGCAGCAGGGCGTAGTCGGGGCCGAAGCGTGCGGCCTCGGGTCGGCCCACGTACCCGGCGGCGGCCAGGGCGTCCATCGCCTCGAGCGTCGAGCGGACCCGGACGGTGTCGTCGTCGCGGCCGTGCACGAGCTGCAGGAGCTGCACGGTGAACTCGACGTCGCGCAGCCCGCCCGGCCCGAGCTTGATCTGCCGGTCGACCTCGTCGTCCGGGATGTGCTCGGTGACGCGTTCCCGCATCCGTTGCACCGACTCGACGAACCCGGGCCGGCCGGCGGAACTCCACACGAACGGGGCGACCGCTGCGGCGTAGCGATCCCCCAGGTCCCGACTGCCGGCGATCGGCCGCGCCTTGAGCAGCGCCTGGAACTCCCACCCCTTCGCCCAGCGCTCGTAGTACGCCACGTGCGAGTCGAGCGTCCGGACGAGCGCGCCGTCCTTGCCCTCCGGCCGCAGGTTGGCGTCGACCTCCCACAGGGCCGGTTCGGCCGCGAGGTCGGTGATGGCGTGCGTCGCCGCGATCGCCAGCCGCGTCGCGATGAGGACGGCGCGGTCGGTGCCGAGGCCGGAGCCGGTCTCGTCGTCACGGGTCGACTCGGTGACGAAGATGACGTCGACGTCGCTGACGTAGTTGAGCTCGCGTGCGCCGGCCTTCCCCATGCCGATCACGGCGAGCGGGGTGGCCTCGACGTCGGCGGCGGGGAACGGGACCTCGCGCCGGGCGACGGCGACCGCCGCCTCGAGCGCCGCGCCGGCCAGGTCGGCGAGCCCCGCGGCGACCGCCGGGAACGCCTCGGTCGGGGCGGGGTGCAGCACGTCGAACAGGGCGATCTGCGCCAGGTGTCGCCGGTAGCGCACCCGCAGCCGGAGGCGGGCGTCCTCACCGGTGGCGTCCGCGACCGCCTCGGCCAGCGACTCCGTGTACGCCTCCTGCGACCACGGCGGGGTGACCGGCTCGAGCAGCAGCGCGATCTCCGCCGGACGACGGTGCAGGAACTCCCCGAGCCCCGTCGACGCACCGAGCAACCGGACGAGCCGCTCGGTGGCCGCCCGGTCCGCCAGGACCGGCCGCAGCTCGTCCGGCGCACGCTCGAGGAGCCGCTCGAGCAGCCGGAGCGCACCGTCGGGATCGGCCGTGCCCTCCCACAGGGCCGGGGCGTCGGCGACCGGCACCCGCAGGTCGGGGCCGAACCGGGCCTCCAGGCCGGCGATCCGCTCCAGGCTCTCCGACAGCTCCGCGAAGCCCAGGCGGGCCATCTCGGAACGGGACGTCTTCGTCCGACCGGTCATGGGTGGCGCACCGGGCGGCTGCTAGAGCGCGCCGAGGTTCGTGCGGAGCTCGAACGGCGTGACCTGGTCGCGGTAGGCCTTCCACTCCTGCCGCTTGTTGAGCAGCACGAAGTTGAAGACCTGCTCGCCCAGGGTCTCGGCGACGAGCTCGGAATCCTCCATCAGCCCGAGGGCGTGGTCGAGGCTGGCCGGGAGCTGCTTGTAGCCGAGGGCCTTGCGCTCGGCGTCGGACAGGCTCCAGACGTTGTCCTCGGCCTCCGGCGGGAGCTCGTAGCCCTCGTCGATGCCCTTGAGGCCCGCCGCGAGGAGCAGCGAGTACGCCAGGTACGGGTTCGCGGCGGAGTCGATGCCGCGGTACTCGACGCGGGCGGACTGGCCCTTGTTCGGCTTGTACAGCGGCACGCGGACCAGGGCCGAACGGTTGTTGTGGCCCCAGGTCACGAAGGACGGGGCCTCGTCACCGCCCCACAGGCGCTTGTACGAGTTGACGAACTGGTTCGTCACGGCGGTGATCTCCGGCGCGTGCCGCAGCACACCGGCGATGAAGTGCTTCGCGGTCTGCGACAGCTGGTACTCGCCGCCGGCCTCGTAGAAGGCGTTCTGGTCGCCCTCGAAGAGCGAGACGTGCGTGTGCATGCCGGAGCCGGGCTGCCCCGACAGCGGCTTCGGCATGAAGGTCGCGTAGACGCCCTGCTCGATCGCGACCTCCTTCACCACCGTGCGGAAGGTCATGATGTTGTCCGCCATCGTCAGCGCGTCGGCGTAGCGGAGGTCGATCTCGTTCTGCCCGGGGCCCGCCTCGTGGTGGGAGAACTCCACCGAGATGCCGAGGTCCTCGAGCATGCGCACCGAGCGGCGGCGGAAGTCGTGGGCGCTGCCGCCGGGGACGTTGTCGAAGTAGCCGGCCTGGTCGACGGGCTGCGGGCCGCCGTCCGCCCAGTCGCGGCTCTTCAGCAGGTAGAACTCGATCTCGGGGTGCGTGTAGAAGGTGAACCCACGGTCGCTCGCCTTCGCCAGCGTCCGCTTCAGCACGTTGCGAGGGTCGGCGACGGCGGGCTGGCCGTCGGGCGTCGTGATGTCGCAGAACATCCGCGCCGTCGGGTCGACCTCGCCCCGCCAGGGCAGGATCTGGAACGTCGAGGGGTCCGGGTGCGCCAGGACGTCGGCCTCGTAGGAGCGCGTGAGGCCCTCGATCGCGGAGCCGTCGAACCCGATGCCCTCCGCGAAGGCCCCCTCGACCTCGGCCGGGGCGATCGCGACGGACTTCAGCGTGCCGATGACGTCGGTGAACCAGAGTCGGATGAACTTGATGCCCCGCTCCTCGATGGTGCGGAGCACGAAGTCCGTCTGCTTGTCCATGGACGCCCTTTCCGTGGTGCTGCTGGGGCTCCCAGCCTATTGGTCCGCGTCGTCCCAGCGCTCGTTGTTCGCCTTGATGCGGTCCAGGGCGTGTTGCGCGTCCTCGCGGGTGTCGAACGGGCCGATGCGGTCGCGCTGCGGCGACTGCGGGCCCTGCTCCACCTCGTGCGTCTTCTCGTTGAACCACCACTGGGACTCGATGCGTTCGTCGCTCATGGCGCCACCGTACCCACGGCGGTCGGGCGCCGCCCGCGCGCGGCGGGTGCGGGGTCGGACCGCGCTCGCGCGCGGCGCGCGGCGGGTGCGCAGCCGAGTCTCGGGCTGCGCGACAGTCTTCGCGCACCGGGGCGCGCGATCGGTCGCTCAGCTCGAGACTCGCGGGGTCGCGGACCGGGAACGGTCGCGGGGAACGGCCGGGCGGTGGGGGTGACCGGCCTGGAGGCGCGGTGCCGGTCCGGCGGGCGGGCACCGCGCCTCCAGGCCGTCGCGGCGGGCGCGGGGCGCTGGGCGGGCGGTCCTGAGGGCGGGTTCGAGCCGGGGCGTCGCCGGTGCCCCGCGCGGCGCCGCGAGACGCCGGCGTCACCACCGGACGCCCTCGGCACCGCGAGACGCCGCCGGATCTCGCGGCGTCTCGGCATCGGCGGGGCGTCTCGCACCGACGCCGGCGTCTCGCGCACGTGCCGCGCCTCGCGCACGTGCGGGGCGTCTCGCACCGACGCCGGCGTCTCCCGCACGTGCCGCGCCTCGCGCACGTGTGGGGCCTCTCGCGCGGCCGCCGGCGTCTCGGCGCCGGCGTGCGGCGGGACGGCGGCCTGCCGCACCCGGTTAGAGTGGTCGGCATGCCCCGGGACGAACACGGACACCTGACCGCCGGCCGGATCTCCCCGCAGCGCCCCGTGCCGAAGGACATCGAGCGTCCCGAGTACGTCGGGCGCGTCGAGCCCCACGAGCACGGACTCGGTGACACGTACACGCCGGACGAGGTCGAGCTGATCCGGGCCGCGGGACGCATCGCCTCGCAGGCCATCGACGCCGTCGGGGACGCCATCCGCCCCGGGGTCACCACCGACGAGCTCGACCGCATCGGCCACGAGTTCGTCGTGTCCCACGGGGCCTACCCCTCCACGCTCGGCTACCGCGGGTACCCCAAGTCGCTCTGCTCGAGCCTGAACGAGGTCATCTGCCACGGCATCCCGGACGACACCGTGCTGCAGGAGGGTGACCTGGTCAACATCGACATCACCGCCTACAAGGACGGCATGCACGGCGACACGAACCGCACGTTCGTCGTCGGGCAGGCGTCGCAGGAGGTGCAGGACCTGGTCGATCGCACCCGCACCGCGCTCGAGCGCGGGATCAAGGCCGTGGCCCCCGGACGGCAGGTCAACGTCATCGGACGAGCGATCGAGGCCTACGCGAAGCGCTTCGGCTACGGCGTCGTCCGTGACTACACCGGTCACGGCGTCGGTCGGGCCTTCCACTCCGGGCTGATCATCCCCCACTACGACGCGCCGCGCTTCGACGACGTCATGGAGCCGGGCATGGTGTTCACCATCGAGCCCATGCTCACCCTCGGCGGCATCGAGGCCGACATCTGGTCGGACGACTGGACCGTCAGCACCCGCGACAAGTCCTGGACCGCACAGTTCGAACACACCCTCGTCGTCACCGAGCGCGGCGCGGAACTCCTCACCGTCTCCTGACGGACACTCTCGAAAGGCACCGCTTCTCATGACCTCCCTCGCAGTCGGCGTCGACATCGGCGGTACGGGCATCAAGGGCGCGATCGTCGACGTCGCCACCGGCGAGCTCACGACCGACCGGATCAAGAAGGCCACCCCCGAGGGCGGCAAGCCGCACGACATCGTCGCGGTCGCCAAGTCGATCCTCGACGAACTCGCTCCGGCGGCCGACGTGCCCGTCGGGGTCTGCTTCCCCGCGATCGTCCGTGACGGCAAGACCATGTCGGCTGCGAACGTGTCGAAGAAGTGGATCGGCTTCGAGGCCGAGGCGCTCTTCGAGAAGGAGCTCGGTCGTTCCATCCACTTCGTCAACGACGCCGACGCCGCCGGGTTCGCCGAGCAGCAGTTCGGCGCGGCGAAGGGCAAGGACGGGCTCGTGGTCGTCACGACCCTGGGGACCGGGATCGGCACGGCGCTGATCAACGACGGCGTGCTCATCGTCAACTCCGAGCTCGGCCACCTGGAGATCGACGGGCACGACGCCGAGACGAAGGCCTCGTTCGCGGCCAAGGAGCGGGACGAGCTGTCCTGGAAGCACTGGGCGAAGCGCCTGCAGAAGTACTACTCGACGCTCGAGGCCCTGCTCTCCCCCGAGCTCTTCGTGGTCGGCGGCGGTGTGTCGAAGCACCACGAGGAGTTCCTGCCACTGCTCGACCTGCAGGCGGACATCATCCCCGCGACCCTCCGGAACAACGCCGGCATCATCGGGGCAGCGACCCTGGCGGCGCGCAGCAAGTAGGCGGCGCTGCCGACAGCGCTGCTCCTGCCCGTCCGCCGGCGGCCGGCTCCGGCTGTCCGGCGAGCGGGCAGGACATGCCGCGCGTGCTCCGACGAACGGGTGCGATCGGTCGGGTGTCAGCGTCGAGCGTGACAGATCTGGCCCGCTCGGCGAACGACGGCGGGACAGGAGGAGGCCGGACGCCGGAACCGTCGGCAGCAGGCGGGCGCGGGACGGGGGTCGGCAGCGGTAGACTCGGGGGTGCGAACGGGTCGGTGAGACGGTCGCGTCACTCCCCCGGGAGTGCCGAGGAACGTCCGGGCTCCACAGAGCAGGGCGGTGGGTAACACCCACCCGGAGCAATCCGCGAGACAGTGCCACAGAAAGCAGACCGCCGGCGGCGACGTCGGTAAGGGTGAAACGGTGGTGTAAGAGACCACCAGGGGTCCGGGTGACCGGATCCGCTCGGTAAACCTCGCCCGGAGCAAGGTCAGACAGAGGACGACGAGGCTGCTCGCTGAGTCCTCGGGTGGACCGCTGGAGGCCGGCGGCAACGTCGGTCCGAGAGAGATGGCCGTCACCGCGAGAGCGGGACAGAACCCGGCGTACGGCCGGCCCGTTCGCACACACGACACCACGAGCGCGCCCCGCGCGTCCCCACCGACGACGGACGGGAGGCTCGTGGCGGTGTCGCCACGTGCCTCCCGTCCGGTGGTCCCGCGTCTACAGGCCGGACTCGGCCGTGCGCACCAGGATCGCGTCGCTGTCAGGGCAGAGCACGACGTCGTCGGGCGCCGCCCGACGGATGTCCTGCAGGTCCGAGTTCGTGAGGGTCACGCCCGAGGCGGTCGAGACCCCGCCCTGCAGCAGCGACGCACCGAAGCCGTAGCGAGCACGCTGCCGGTCGTACAGCGCCAGCAGGTCCGCGGGCACCTTCGTGGCGACGGCCGCACGGCTCTGGACCGCCGACTCGCGGTCGGCCTCGGCACGGGCGATCTCGGAGTCACGTTCCGCGACCAGGGTGGCACGGTCCGCCTCGACCCCGGCGAGCTTCGCCTCGATGTCCCCGACGCGAGCGCGGTGCACGTCGAGCTGCTCCATCACCTCGAGCTCGGCGGTCTCCAGGTCGCCGATGCGGCGACGGAGGGACTCCATCTCGCTCTCGAGCCCGGCGGCGTCCTTCGCGCTGGAGACGTTCTGCAGCATCGTCGTGTCGCGCTCGATGCGGGCCTGCGCCGTCGCGGTGTCCGACTCGAGGCGTGTGCGTTCCCGTTCGGCGTCCTCGACCTGGCCGGTCGCGGCGGCGAGTTCGGCGCGCAACGAGGCGGCGGTCGTGCCGAGCTCCGTGAGCCGGTCGCCCTTCTGCAGGGCGGTGATGCGGTGCGACAGACGGGTCACGTCGTTGTCGAGGCGCTGGAGGTCGAGGAGGACGACCTGGTCCTCGGGTGCTGCCTTCACGGTCGGTCTCCTTCGGGGGCGGGGGTGGGAGCGGCGGTGCCGGTCGAGCCGGAGCCGTCCGCAGCGGTCGGTCCGGCTGTCGGCTCGGCCGCGGGCAGGACGGCGAAGTCCCAGGGGTCGGTGCGCCGGTCGCTGACGGTCACGCGGACGCCGGCGAGTCGTCTGAGCTGCTCGGCGGCGACGTCGAGCCAGAGCCACTCGGTCGCCCAGTGCGAGGTGTCCACCAGCGCCGGGCCGTCGACGAGCAGGGCCTGCTCGCGGAACTCCGAGGCGGGGTGGTGCCGGAGGTCGCTCGTGACGTAGACGTCGGCGGTGCGGACCGCGGCGTTGCCGAGGTAGGCGTCGCCGGCCCCGGCGCACAGCGCGACCGTGCGGACGGGCCGGTCGAAGTCGCCCGAGACCCGGACCCCGGTGGCCGTCGGCGGCAGGAGGTCGACGAGCTGCCGGGCGAGCGCGCCCAGGGTGGTCCCGTGCGGCAGGACCCCGACACGACCGATGCCTGCGCCGGGATCGGCGCCCGGCTCGAGCGGCCGCTGCTCGGAGAGGCCCAGTCGGTCCGCGAGCACGGCCGAGGTACCGGTCGTCACGACGTCGGCGTTCGTGTGCGCGGCCAGCAGGGCGGTCCCGCCCCGCACGAGCGTCGCGAGGACCCGTCCCTTGGCGGTCGTCTCGTCGATCGTGGTGACGCCGCGGAGCAGGAGCGGGTGGTGGGTGAGGAGCAGGTCGGCACCCACGGCGACCGCCTCGTCTGCCGTGGCCGGCACGGCGTCGACGGCGAGGTGGACGTGCTCGACCGGCTGGTCCGGGTGCCCGGAGACGAGCCCCACGGCATCCCAGGACTCGGCGCCGGCGGAGGGCCACAGGTCCTCGATCACGGCCTGGAGTTCGCGGAGCGTCGGCATCCCGTCAGTCTACCGAGCCGCAGGCGGGGTCCGGGTCGCTCAGCGGCGACCGAACAGGGACCGCAGACGTGCCACGAGGCGCGCCCACCAGCCGGGTCCGGTGCTGTCCGTCGTCGGCGCGTGCTCGTCGTCGTGGCTCGCTGGGGTCTCGCTCGCGGGCAGGGCCACCGCCTCGGGCAGCACGACCGGCGTGCTCGCCGTCGCACCGGTGTGCGCGGTCAGCGCGGCCGCGAAGGCAGCCCGGTCGATGACGGTGGGCCCGGTGGCCGGCTGGACGAGCGGAGCGGGCCGGGTCGCGGCCGACAGGGGCGAGCCGACCGGGAGGCCCAGCACCGGCCGGACCGGCAGCTCGCGGCCCGGGGTGGTCGCCGCAGCGTCGACGGCACCCGAGCCCGTGGTCGCGAGGACCCCGGTCGTGGTCGGTGCGGTCGTGGCCCGCTGGACGGGACGCGTCGGGGTCGCGACGTCGGTCCGGGGTGCGGCGGCGCGCGGGGCGGCTGCTGCACGCACCGGCGTCGGCACCGGTGCGGTGGCGGCGCGTCGGGCGGCGGCACGATCACGGCGCGCGACCTCGTCCGCTGCGTCGGCGAGCAGGTCCGCGAAGACGGCGCGGGCGAACGCGCGCGCGGCGTCGACCTCGGCGTCGTCGAGGTGGGCGACGGTGGCCTCCCAGGCGGCGAGGCGCGCGAGGTCCTCGTCGCGGCGGCGGACCTCGTCCTCGAGCAGCACGATGCGGTCGATCGTGGTGCGGCCGCTCGTGGCGGAGACCTCGACCGCCAGGTCCTCGATGCGCAGGGCGATCCGGGCGGGCGGCTCGGGGAACGACGGGGCGCAGGCCGCCACGTGTCGTGCACGGTCACGACGACGGAAGGCGGTGGGCTCCGAGTGCTCGGCGGCGGGCGCGGCAGCGGCGGGTACGAGCGCGGGTGCGGGTGCGTCCGACGCCGACCCGGGCTCGGGCTCGGCAGCAGCCGCACCAGGGCCGACGGGCACGGCAGGCTCGGCGACGGCGTCCGTGGTCACCGGGCGCTGCACCGGACCCGTGACCGGCGGCACCACGAGGTCCGCCAGGTACGGCGTACGGGTGGCCGGGACGTCTCGGAGCCACTCCTCGAGCTCGCGACCGAACGGGTCGACGAGGGGGGTGCGCGCACCGGGCTGGGTCTCCATGTGACGCAGGATAGATATCACGCGCGCCGGATGCGGGGAGATCCGCGGTGTGTCGCGCATCCCGCACTCTCGGACGTGACGTACCGGGTCGGAGATGAGCGGCGTGTCAGGGCCTCGGGAGCGACTCCGCGAAGTCGTCGAGCAGGCGCCGACCCTCGTCCCAGGCACCGACACCGCTCGCGACGTTCACGTGCTGCCGGTCCCCCACCCGGACCACCCGGGACCCGAGCGTGCCGGCGAACGCGACGGCTCGGTCGACGGAGCAGTACGGGTCGTCGTCGCTGACCACGAGCACGGTCGGTACCGCGACGGGTCGGCGCGGAGCGCGGAAGCCGGCAGCCTCGGCGGGGAACACCGGCGCCCCGGGGTCCGGGGGTGCCACCAGGAACGCGCCGACGACCCGCTCGTGAGCGCCGTCGACGACGTGCTCTGCCAACCAGTCGGCCACCGCCAGGACGCCCAGGCTGTGCGCGACGAGCACCGGCGGCCGGGAGCAGGCGTCGACGGCCTCGGTGATCGCCCGGCTCCAGTCGCCGGGCTCCGGGTCCGACCAGGACCTCGGTGCGATGCGTACCGCACCGTCGGCGCGCTCGTCCTGCCAGCGGGACTGCCAGTGCTCGGGGTCAGACCCCCAGATGCCCGGGACGACGACCCAGGGGTGCCGGTCCGCCGGGCGCAGCTGCTCCTCCATCCGGGCAGCGTAGCGGGCATCCGGGCAGCGGAGCGGGCAGCCCTGGCGGCGACGGCCGTCAGCTGTGCAGGGTGTCGCGCGGGTACTCGCCGAACCGCGCCGAGTAGGCAGCCGAGAACCGACCGAGGTGCGCGAAGCCCCACCGGACCGCGACCGCGGCGACCGTGAGCTCCCCCGGGGTGCCCCGGTGGAGCTCCTCGCGCACGCGGTCCATCCGGATGCCACGGAGCATGGCGTTCGGGGCGGTCCCGACCTGCCGCTGGAACGCCTGCTGCAGCCCGCGGACGCTGAGTCCGACGTGTTCGGCCACGTCGGTGGTCGTGATCGGGGTGTGCGCGTAGGCGTGCATGTACTCGACCGCTTCGCGGACCCGGCTCGTCGCACCCTGCGGCATCGGGACCTCGGGCGCGATCTGCTCGTGCGGGAAGGTCCGCAGCATCGCGAGTGCGGTCTCGCGTGCGGTCTCGGCCATGACGAGCGGTGAGGGAGCCGCGGGGCCGAGGACGACCTGCGCGGCCCGTCGGACCTGTGCGTTCCACACCCGCAGGTCCTCGGCGTGCGGTCTCGCGGTGTGGTCGAAGACGATCGCGCCCGCCTGCCCGCCGTGCTCCTCCGCCGCGATGCCCTCGAGGAACCTCCGGTCGAAGTGCACGAGGTTCTGCCGGACGTCCTCGACCTCGAAGACGAAGGGCCGACCTGCCGGGAACACGAGCGCGTGCCCGGGAGCGAAGGACGCCTCGTCCCGACCGACGTCGACCGTGCCTCCGCCGTCGGTCGCCCACATGACGGCGTAGTCGTCGCCGGAGGACGCCTCACCCGTCGCGTGCGCGTCGAAGTGGGTCGACCGGAACGACATCGACGCGTCACCGACCGCCTTGAAGCGGTACCCGAACGACCGCGCGGTGTGGCGCGCAGCGAAGTGCGCGCCGTCGTACGCGTCCGAGAAGAGCTGGAGCGCCGCGCCGAGGTCGGTCCCCACGGCTTCGTAGCGCATCCGGGTGTCAGCGCGCGTCTCGGTCGTCACCGGACCGAGCGTGACACGACATCGCCGGTCCCGCATGCGCACCGTCCCGGGGTGCGCGGACCGGCTCCTCCCGTGCGGGAAACGGATGATGCGCGGGCCGGACGCGGAGACCGGTCAGCGGCGACCGGTCAGCGGCGGCCGGTCAGCGGCGGCCGCGCCGGACGACCCATCGGTTCCGGTCGTCGACCCGCTCGTAGCGCAGGTCGTCGACGACCATCTGCACGAGCGCGAGCCCGCGGCCGCCCTCGGCCAGCGCGTCCGGCAGGTGCGCCGCCGACGGGTCGACCAGGACCGGCACACCGTCGTCGGACAGCGACACCGTGACCTCGTCCGGGCCGACGTCCATCCGGAGCGAGCAGGACACCGGACGACCGCCGGCTCCGTGCTCGATGACGTTCGAGGCGAGCTCGACGAGGGCGAGTTCGAGCGCCATGCGGTCCTCGAGGGACAGCTCGGGCTCGTGTGCCCACACCGAGGACAGGAACGTGTGCACCGCCGTGACGTCGTCGGGCGGGCAGGCGAGGTCGAGGACGTGCTCGCCGGTGGCCACGGTCATGCCCAGTTCGTCACCGCGGCGTCCCCGTCCGGGTACGTCCGCAGGATCTTGTCGATGTTGGAGAGCTTGAGCACCATCTGCACCTGCTCGGAGGGGGCGGCGAGCCGCAGGTCTCCCCCGGCCTGGCGCGCGGTCTTCAGGCAGCCGACCAGGGCGCCCAGTCCGGACGAGTCCATGAACTCGACGCCGGAGAGCTCGACGACGAGACGCGAGCGTCCGCCCTCGACGACCTTCGCCACGGTCTCGCGGAAGGCTCCCGCGCTCACCATGTTGAGTCGTCCGCTGCACTCCAGCACGGCGGTGTCGTCTGTCGCCTCGTGTACGACGATGTCCATGCAGGGGCCTCCTCGGTTCGGTGCGGGTGCACCCTGCAACCTACCGGGTGTGAGCCGTCAGGCGGTACGGCCTCGCCGCGTCGCGAGGACCTGGACGACGACGGCGGCCGCCATGAGCGTCGCCATCACGGCGCCCATCGCGGTCGCGGTCCCGCCGAGCGCACCCGCGAGCGGCGTCCCGAGCCCGCCGAGTCCGAAGGTGAGACCGCCCTGCAGTGCGGCCGCGGTCCCCGGGTGGGCAGCGCCGACGTGCTGCGTCCGGGTCATGGCCGCGGGCAGCACGAACCCCCAGGCCCCGGTGACCACCGCGAGCCCGCACCAGACCGGCACGGGTCCCGCTCCGGCGAGGGCGGCGACCAGGACGACCGCGCTGCCGAGGGTCCCCGTGGCGAGCCCCGCGGTCAGCAGGGAGTCCTCGGAGAACCGGCCGACGACGCGGCGGAACACGAGCGTCGTGACGACCATCACCGAGGCGTTCGTCGCGAACACGAGCGTGTAACGCTGCTCCGAGAAGCCGTACTGCTGCTGGAACACGAACGAGCTCGTCGCGATGTAGGCGAAGAAGCCGATAGTCGAGAGCACCCCGGTCAGGACGTAGGCCCGGAAGCGCCCGATCGCGAGCAGGTCCCGGATGCGACGCCCGTTCGCCCGGAAGCCGGTCCCGCCCCGGGCGGCCGGCGGGAGGGTCTCACCGAAGCGCAGGACGACCGTGACGGCGAACGCCACCCCGAGCACGGCGAGGACGACGAACATCAGGCGCCAGGACCCGACGGTGAGCACGGCGCCGCCGGCCAGCGGTGCGACGACCGGCCCGACGGCGTTGATCGCGGCCAGGGTGCCGAACACCGTCGCCGCCCGTGGCCCCGAGGCCGTGTCGGAGACCATCGCACGACCGGCGACGGCTCCGGCCGCACCGGCGAGTCCCTGCAGCACGCGGGCGGCCACCAGGGTGCCCGCGTCCGGTGCGAGCGCACAGCCGACGGACGCCAGCGCGAAGCCGACGGTCCCGACGAGGAGCAGCGGTCGCCGTCCGGTGCCGTCGCTCACGGGCCCGGCGAGGAGCTGGCCGACCGCGAACGCGACGAGGAAGGCCGTGAGCGACAGCTGCACGACCCCGGGCGTGGTGTCGAGGTCGCGGGCGATCGTCGGGAGCGCCGGGATGTACATGTCGGTGGCGAAGGGCGAGACGCCGACGATCAGTGCCAGTGGGACGATCGGCGGCAGCCGGGTCGTCGCGGTCGTCGGTCCGGTCCCCGCGCGCTCCGTCGTCACCGACGCCACGCTACGCCTGCGCGGACCGATCCGCGACGGCCGTCGGGCACCACGCTGACCCGTGACGGACGGGAGGCGCGGTGCCCGCCGGCACCGCGCCTCCCGTCCGTGACGCGGTCGTGGGCGGATCAGCCCGTGTTCTGCAGACCGGCCGCGACCCCGTTGACGGTGAGCAGGAGCAGGCGGTGGTCGCCGTCCGTCGGGTCGGTGCTGCCGGAGGTCCGGATCGCCCGCAGGGCGCGCAGCTGCAGGTGCGACAGCGCGTCGACGTACGGGCTGCGCAGCCGCACGGCACGCGCGAGCACCGGACGGTCCTCGAGCACGTCGCTCCCGCCGGAGACCCGCAGCACCCAGTCGCGGGTGCGGAGCATCTCGTCGAGCACCTTGGCGGCCAGGTCGTCGCGGTCGGCGAGCTCGAGGTAGCGGCGGGCGATCTGCTCGTCGGTCTTCGCGAGCGACATCTCGACGTTCTTGATCATCGCGCCGAACAGCGGCCACTCCGCGTACGCGGCGCGCAGGGCATCGACGTCGCCGACGGCCTCGAGCGCGGAGCCGAGGCCGTACCACCCGGCGAGGTTGATGCGTGCCTGCGTCCACGAGAACACCCACGGGATCGCTCGGAGGTCCTCGAGCGACTCCACGCTCAGGCCGCGTCGGGCCGGGCGGGAGCCGAGCGGCAGGAGTCCGATCTCCTCCATCGGGGTGACGCGGGCGAACCACGGCGCGAAGCCGTCCGCCTTGACCAGGTCGTAGAACGCGCGGCGCGAGACGTCGTCGAGCTGCTGCGCGAGGTCGGCGAAGCGGGTCGCCGCGACGGCCGTGCGCTCCTCGTTCGACGGCGACGACGCGAACAGCGTCGCCGAGGCCATCTGCTCGAGGTGCCGTGCCGCGATGTCCTGGTCGCCGTACTGGGCGAAGATGACCTCGCCCTGCTCGGTGAGCTTGAGCCGCCCGTCGATCGACCCCGGCGGCTGTGCGAGGACCGCCTCGTTCGCCGGGCCACCACCGCGGCCGAGCGATCCGCCGCGGCCGTGGAACAGCGTCAGCTCGACGTCCTGCTCGCGCGCCCAGTCGGCGATCCGTGCTTGAGCGTCGTAGAGCGCCAGGTTCGCCGAGACCGGGCCGACGTCCTTCGACGAGTCGGAGTAGCCGAGCATGACCTCGAGCCGACGCCCGGTCGCCGCGAGCCGCCGCTGGAAGGGCTCGGTGCGCACGGCCTCATCGAGGATGTCGACGCTCGCGTGCAGGTCGGCGAAGGTCTCGAACAACGGGATGACGTCGAGCACCGGGGCCGCGTCACCGCAGGCGGCACGGGCGAGCTCGTGCACGTTCGCCAGGTCGGCGGCCGACTGCGTGAAGGAGACGATGTAGCGGTGCGCGGCACGGACGCCGTAGCGCTGCTGCAGGTCCGCGACGGTGCGGAACACCGCGAGGACCTCCTCCGTGGTCTCGCTCAGCTCGCCGCCGGCCCGGATCTCCGCCAGCGCGTTCCGGTGCACCTGCGAGTGCTGACGGACCTCGAGCTCGGCGAGGTGGAACCCGAAGGTCTCGACCTGCCAGACGAGGTTCTGCAGGTCGCCGTTCGCGGTCCGGACGGCACCGGCGGCGACGAGCGACGCCTGGATCACCCGGAGGTCGGCGAGCAGTTCCTCGGGGTCGCCGTACGCCAGGCCCTCCTGGCCGCGGCGCGTCGCGCGGATGCGGGCGGCGACGAAGAGCAGTGCGCGACGGTGCGTCTCGTTCGGGGCACGGACGCCGATCCGCTCGGCGATGCCCGGGTCGAGCTGCTCCTGCGCTGCGACGAGGGCCTGCAGTCCGGCGTCCGCGGGGGTCTCGGCGGCGTCGAGCGTCAGTGCCGAACCGATGCGGGTGGCCGCGCGGGAGAGGCCGAGCAGGATGTGCTCGGCGGCGATGTCGGCGGCCTGCTTCGTGACGCCGGCGGTGACGTGCGGGTTGCCGTCGCGGTCGCCGCCGATCCAGGTGCCGAAGCGCACGAAGGCCGGTGCGGTCACCGGGACCCGACCGGCGTCGTCGCCGAGCAGCCGGTCGTCGAGCAGGCGGTAGACCTGCGGCACGATCTCGAACAGGGTCTGGTCGAACACGCTCATCGCCGTGCGGACCTCGTCGAGCGGGGTCGGCCGGGTCGTGCGCAACGGTGAGGTGCGCAGGAGCGTGGTGATCTCCTCGAGCAGCCGCCGCTCGTTCTCGGCGCGGGCGGTGGCGTTGCGGGAGCGGTCGCGCTCGTCGATGAGGTCGGTGATGCGCCGGACGGCCGTGGTGACCGCGCGACGGCGGGCCTCGGTCGGGTGGGCGGTGAGCACCGGGTGGAACCGCAGGTCGGCCAGGCGCGCGGCGGCCTCGTCGGCACCGACCTGCTCGACGAGCGAGGCGTACGTCGCGGGGAACGAGTCGCCGGGCAGGCCGCCGTCGTCGCCCCGGGCACGGAGGACGCGCACGCGGTGGTGCTCCTCGGCCAGGTTCGTCAGGTGGAAGTACGTCGTGAACGCCTGGGCGACGGCCTCGGCCCGCTCGGCGGACATGCCGGCCACGATCGCCTCGGCACGGGCGGCGCCCTCGGCGTCGGAGCCCTCGTAGGCGTCGATGACGGCGGCGCGCAGGCTCTCGACGTCGTGCAGCAGCTCGTCACCCCCGGTCTCCCGCAGCACCCGCCCGAGCAGGTTGCCGAGGTACCGGACGTCCGCGCGCAGGTCGCTGTCGACCGCGCCGCTGACGTCGTCCCGTGCGCGCCCGTGGCGCGTCGATCCGTCGATCGCCGTCATGGGTTCCTCTCACGTTGCGCCGGGACCGCGTCCCGGGTCCCCAGCACTGTACCGGCGGACGCGGGCACGTGACGACGACCGTCCGGACGGACCGCGGACCGCCCAGGGCACGGCCCGCCAGCGCGCCGACGGACGCGGCGGTGGACGCGGCGGTGGACGCGCCGGCGGTCGATCTGCCCCGTCGTGCCCGGAGCCCGATCAGGCGGGGAGCACCGGCACGGTCAGGCGGGGAGCAGCGGCACGGTCCGGCCGTCGCCCGCCGTCGGGCGACGCACCGAGGCCACCAGCGCCCGGTCGAGGCCTGCGGCCAGCTCCACCTCGGCGAGCACGGCCTCGCGCTCGGCGTCCGACCACGGAGCCGCGTCGAGCTGGGCCCGGTAGGTGTCCTCGAAGGCGGCGGGGTCGGCCACCTGGTCGAAGATCGTGAAGAGCACGCCGTTCGTGTCGAACCCGAACCGGTCCTCGAGCATCCGGGCCAGCGTGGGGCCGCCCGTCAGGTCCCCGAGGTACCGCGTGTAGTGGTGCGCGACGAACGCCCCGGGCGAGGTCGCCGCGACGGCGCACAGGCGACGGACGTACGCGGTGGTCGCCGCGGTCGGACAGCAGAGCTCGGACCAGTCCGGACCGACGAGGTACTCGAGGTCGGCGCGGATCGCGGGCATCCGGGTGAGCTGCGTCGTGACGAACGGTGCGGCGACCGGGTGGTCCGCCATCCGCTCGGCGGCACGCTCCAGGGCGTCGTACACGACGGCGTACTGGCCGAGCAGGTCGGCGTAGTCGGCGACGTCGCACTCCCCCGCGAGCAGGTCGTGGGCACCGCCGGTCCACACGGCCGGGTCCGCAGCGGTGCGGGAGCGCCGGCGCAGGAGCTCGGAGAACGGCGTCACGGTCGGACTCATGAGGTGAGGCTAACCTCAGTAGCTGGCAAGGTCGAGCACCGGAAGAGGAATCCCAGGATGAGTCCCAAGCGCACCCAGCACGTCTTCGTCGTCGACCGCACGGAGCACCTGTCCCCGCACATGGTGCGCGTCCACCTCGGTGGTCCGGCCTTCCGGGACTTCGTCGACGGGGCCGACCCGGACCGCCTCGCCGCCACCGACAAGTACGTCAAGCTCCTGCTCGCGCCGCCGTCGAGCGGCCTGACCCCGCCGTACGACCTCGAGGCGCTGCGCGAGACCCTGCCGAAGCACGAGCGGCCCGCGCGCCGCACCTACACGGTCCGGTCCGTCGACCACGCCGCCGGGACCATCGCGATCGACTTCGTGCTGCACGACGACCACGGGCACGACGGCCACGGGCACGACGACCACCGGCCCGAGGACGGGCACGGCGACCGGGGTCTCGCCGGCCCGTGGGCGGCCGCCGCCCAGCCCGGTGACCTGCTCGCCCTGTCCGGGCCCGGCGGCGGGTACGCGCCGTCGACGGACCCGACCGTCACCCACGTGCTCCTCGGCGACGACAGCGCACTGCCCGCGATCGGCGCGGCCCTCGCCGCGATGCCCGACGACGCCCGCGGCGTCGCGCTCGTCGAGGTCGGCGGCGCAGCCGACGAGCAGCCGCTCGAGCACCCGGACGGGGTCGACCTGCGGTGGCTGCACCGCGACGCCACCGGCGCCGAGCCGGGCACGCTGCTGGTGGCCGCCGCTCGGGCGCTGCCCCGTGCCTCCCGACCGGTGCAGGTCTTCGCGCACGGCGAGCGGACCGCGGTGAAGGCGCTCCGCCGCGTGCTGCAGGACGAGTGGGGCCTCGAGAAGGCGGAGATGTCCCTGTCCGCGTACTGGGCGCTCGGACGGGCCGAGGACCGGTTCCAGGAGGAGAAGCGCGAGCCGGTCGGCGTGATCTTCGCGGACTGAGCGACCCCGCTCCGTGCGTCGGCCGGGAGGCCCGGTGCGCGTCGGTGGCGCACGCTAGCGTCCGCCGGGTGGTCACCCCTCCTGCCGTCCCCGCCTGCTGCGTCCCCGATTGCGACGCGCCGTCCGCGGACGGCTTCGCCGCCGTCCTGCCGCTCTGCGGCGGACACGTGACCCTGGTCGCCGAGGTCGCGGCGGAGCACGTCGGAACGGAGGACGCGCTGCCGGGCCCGTGCCCGGTCTGCGGGTCGCGCGTGGGCGTGCGCTGGCCGAGCGCCGTGCTGTGCGGGACGTGCGAGTGGCGGTGGGGCGACGTGCCGGACGGCGAACTGCCACCGCCGCGCGTCGACGTCGTCTACTACCTCCGGCAGCGCGACGACTTCGGCGACCGGGTGAAGATCGGCACGACCGCGAACCCGCGGCGACGGCTCGCAGCGGTGCCGCACCAGGAGCTCCTGGCGTTCGAACGCGGCGACCGGTCCGTCGAGCGACGACGGCACACGGCCTTCGCGGACGACCGGTTCCCGGGGACGGAGTGGTTCCGGACCACGCCGGCACTGCTCGAGCACGTCGCACGGGTCGCCGCGGGCGTGGACGACCCGTGGGCGCTGCACGCCCGGTGGACGAGCGAGGCACTGGCGCTGCGCGGCTGAGGCCGGCTGCCGGTCCCTGCACGGCAAGGACCGGCTCCCGTTCCCTGCGCGGACGTGTGCCGTGCGCGACGCGGGTCGTGGAGGTGCGGCGCGGCGGGGGCGCCCCCCACCGCGGG
>NZ_JAMAYF010000207.1:0-400 GCF_023712445.1 Curtobacterium sp. P97
CGTAACCGAACGCATGCAGCGCGAACAGGCCGACGTGATAGACGATGAACGCGTGCCACAGCGTGTAGTACAGGTGACCGACCGGCATGTACGACGACACCTGCTCGATGCGCAACTGCAGGCGCTCGGACGGATCCTGCACCGGCTGCGCGGCCACGTACTGCTTCACCTTGCGGCGCATCGCGGCCGGCCGCAGCACGACGGCGAGCATGCCGTCCGCGATCATCAGCAGGCGTTTCACGCCCCAGCGCTCGCCGTTGGTGATGCCGAATTCCTCGAGATCCGATTCGCCGCCCGACACCTTGTGGTGATGCAGGTGCATGCGCCGGCGCGTCCACGGGTTGATCGTGCCGGGCCGCGTGAGCCAGCACAGCGCCATCATCAGGTGATAGGCCCACGG
>NZ_JAMAYF010000208.1:0-398 GCF_023712445.1 Curtobacterium sp. P97
GGCCGAGGCTCACACCCGGCGCACAGAACGACCCCATCACCTGCACAGCGGGTGTCCCGAGGGTTGCGGCATGACCACTCCGACGCTGACCCCAGCACCCACCACCACCGTCGACCCCGGGCCGCCGCACCCGGACAACTCACCCGCAGACCCCCGTACGGCGGATCTCGCCCCGCCCGGTCGGGACATCTCGCCCTGGATCGTCCGGGGCAGCCTGGTGCTGCTCCTGGTCGCCACCGGCGCCTTGTACCTGTGGAACCTGTCGGCCTCGGGCTACGCCAACTCGTTCTACTCCGCGGCCGCGCAGGCCGGTTCGCAGAGCTGGAAGGCGTTCTTCTACGGCTCCCTCGACGCCGGCAACGCGATCACCGTGGACAAGCCACCGGCCTCGCTGTGGC
>NZ_JAMAYF010000209.1:0-397 GCF_023712445.1 Curtobacterium sp. P97
TATCTGCGGTGCGTTCGGCAGCAAGCTGGGCGGCGGCTAAGTTGAACCGTGCACGTAACCGGGAGGTGATCGTCGTGCCGATCGACGCCCCCGCACTGCTCACCCTGACCGACATCGCTCACTTGGCCGGAGTGCAACGCCCGGCGGTCTCGATGTGGCGCACGCGCACCCGAGTACGCGGGACGGCGGTCCCCTTCCCTGAGCCGGTGCAGATCGTGGGCGGGGTCGAGCACTTCGCGGTCGCCGACGTCACCGCCTACCTGGCCCGCACGGGGCGGGGCAACAACCGTGGTGTCGAGCTCGACGCCACCGTCTTCGCACCCCCGGTCGGCGGAGAAGCCTCCGACGCCGAGGTGCTGCTCACCCTCGCCGCGCTCACCAGCGAGGAGGTCGCCAC
>NZ_JAMAYF010000210.1:0-397 GCF_023712445.1 Curtobacterium sp. P97
TCCACTCCTCGAGCTCGTCGGCCAGCCGGTAGCGGGTCGGGTCGTCGGAGGTGGTGTGCGCCCCATGCGGTAGGTGAACGCCTCGATGAACGTGGGGCCCGAGCCCTCGCGCGCCCGGGCCAGCGCGGCCCGGGTGACGGCCAGGACGGCGAGGACGTCGTTGCCGTCGACCCGCACGCCGGGGAACCCGAAGCCGGCCGCCCGGCGGAACAGCGGCACCTTGCTCTGCCGCTCGATCGGCACCGAGATGGCGTACTGGTTGTTCTGGCAGAAGAAGACGACCGGGGCGTCGAAGGTGGCCGCCCAGATCATGGCCTCGTTGACCTCGCCCTGGCTCGTGGCGCCGTCGCCGAGGAAGGCGATGGCGGCGGCGTCGGCCGTGTCGCGCTGGATGCCC
>NZ_JAMAYF010000211.1:0-397 GCF_023712445.1 Curtobacterium sp. P97
GGTCAATTGACCATGAAAAGCCCGGAACTGCGGACTTTCCACCTCGTTTAAGAAAAGATTTACGATTTCAATCACTTGGCGTTAACTGCATATTTACCCTACCCGGTAACCATAAGGACAAGTTTTTTGCGTCCACAGGTAATCGAGTATCCCATGTCTCTTGTACGTCTTGCACATGAGTTGCCCATTGAGGCTCCGCGTACCGCCTGGCTTGACTCCATCATCAAAGGTGATTGCGTCGCGGCTCTGGAACGCCTGCCGGATCATTCCGTGGACGTCATTTTTGCCGATCCTCCCTTTAATCTCCAGCTTGGCGGCGATTTGCATCGCCCTGACCAGTCGATGGTCAGCGCAGTTGACGATCACTGGGATCAGTTCGAGAGCTTTCAGGCCTATG
>NZ_JAMAYF010000212.1:0-396 GCF_023712445.1 Curtobacterium sp. P97
GATTCGGACAGCCGCTGGAAAATCGCCGCGTGACTGTCGCGCATGCCCGTTTCCGAGTGGAACGCATCCATCCGCGCGAGCGGCGAATTCATCGCGGTGTCGATCTCGTCGTGCAGCGCCTGCTGGAACGACGAGTAGTTCGGAAAACCGATCCGGACGACGAAGCGGAACACGGTCGGGTCGCTGACTTCCGCCTGCTTCGCAACCTGCGCGATGGGGCCCAGCCCCAGACTGGGATAGCGATCCAGCAACGCCTGCGCGACCTTCTGTTCCGACGGCGTGAAGCTATCCATTTGGGATAACAGCAACGCCCTGATGCTCGTCCCCATCGGCACTCCGGCTCTCTATCTGAATTGAATGACCCAATGAAACGGCAGACGGGCGTCTGCCGGCAAC
>NZ_JAMAYF010000213.1:0-395 GCF_023712445.1 Curtobacterium sp. P97
GCCCATGGTCGAGGCCGCGCACCGGCTGGGCGCCGACTGGCGCCTGGTCCACGGCGGCCGCACCCGCGCCTCGATGGCCTTCCTCGACGAGCTGGCCCGGTACGGCGACCGGGTGACGGTGTGGCCGCAGGACGAGCGCGGCCTGCTGCCGCTGGCCGACCTGCTCACCGGCACCACCGCACGGGTCTACGCCTGCGGCCCGGCCGCGCTGCTCGACGCGGTCGAGGCGATCTGCCCGCCCGGGTCGCTGCGCACCGAGCGGTTCGCCGCGAGGGCGCAGGGCGCCCCGGTGCGCGACACCCCCTTCACCGTGGTGCTCGACCGCACCGGCGCCGAGGTCGTGGTGACCCCGCAGGTGAGCGTGCTGGAGGCGGTGCGCTCGGCCGGGGTCGAGG
>NZ_JAMAYF010000214.1:0-395 GCF_023712445.1 Curtobacterium sp. P97
CACCGGAGGCCCGTCACCCGCACCGCGGGTGGCGGGCCTCCGTCGTGTGCGACCCCGTCGACTCCGGCAGCGAATCAGCCGGGGAGGGCGAACCGGCCGTCGTCGGTCTGCACGACCAGGCCGGCGAACAGCAGCGAGTCCAGGCAGCGGCCGCGCTGCGCCGCGTCGTCCCAGACGGCGTCGAGCTCGGGCTGCTCGACCGGGCCGGGGGTGCCGCGCAGCACGTCGAGCAACAGCCCGCGCACCTGCCGGTCGGTGCCGGCGAACCCCTGCACCTTCCGCGGCGGACCGTCGTGCGCGGGGGAGCCCGCCAGCCGCCAGGCGCACGCGTCGCGCACCGGGCACGCGCCGCAGCGGGGCGTGCGGGCCGTGCAGACCAGGGCGCCCAGCTCCAT
>NZ_JAMAYF010000215.1:0-394 GCF_023712445.1 Curtobacterium sp. P97
GAACAGGACAGCGGTCGCGGCGACCGGGAGGGCCAGCAGCGCCAGGACGAGGTTCCTCGTCGCCCCGCCGGCCGCCAGCAGGGCCAGGCAGACCACCGTGGACGTCCATATGAGGGCGCGCCGGGCCCGCACGCTTTCCTGGTGTGCGCCGGTGGTGAACCGGCGGGCCCACGATGGGTCCTCGGCCTCTAAGTGTGCGGCGAGCTGACGGAGCCTGTCCTCGTCCGGTCCGGTCACGGCAGACCCAAGACGTGAGTCGCTTTGCCATCGCGCTGGACGACGTGGACGGTCACGGTGGCGGCCCCGGTGAGTTCCTGGACCGCCCCTTCGAAGGACTGCTGCCGTGCCCGCCAACGCTGCACGTCGATCTCCGAGGACGAGGCCGGGTCTGGAT
>NZ_JAMAYF010000216.1:0-394 GCF_023712445.1 Curtobacterium sp. P97
CCCTTGTCCGCCCGGGCGACCCTGTCCGCTTCGGGCGGTCGCCCGGGCGGACAAGGGGGGGCATTCTAACGCAAACGGCGAGCCGGCTTTCAAATCTGAAAGCGCCGCGGGTTGATTTGCGTCCTGATGTCGTCGGGAAAGGGCAGGTGTCGCGGTCCGGCTCGCTTCCGGCACGGCCGGATGCCGGGGAATTTCAGCGGATCGGATAGCGCGCGGCTTGCCGGAAGGCCGCGGCGAACGTGTCGACGTGATGCGCGCCGGTGGCGTCGGGCGTCAGGCAACCAGCACGTAGGTGCGGAAGAAATCGCCGAGCGCGGCGGCCGTCTGTTTCATGTCGACGGACGTGCCGAGGCTGCGGTCGAGCCACAGGCCGTTGAACAGCGCGAAGACGATG
>NZ_JAMAYF010000021.1:0-32425 GCF_023712445.1 Curtobacterium sp. P97
CCGCCGGGGCGGCGGGGCCCCGCCCGCCCCCCCGCCTCCCGTTCGTCACTCTGTCCGTACGCGATATTTCCCCTCCTGGTCATCCGCCCTCCTGCCGTGCCAAGATCGAGGAGTCATCGGGGGGAGACATCATGGCGAAGGTCCACGGCAACGATCCGACTGGGTACTCGTACGGTGACGCCGACGCACTGAAGACCGCGGCGCGCAACCTGGCGTCCGCGATCAACGGACAGACTGCGACGCGTGCCGCTGCGGTGACGAGCGCGGGACGCGAGTTCCGCGGGTACTTCTCGCAGGTGTTCGCCGACAACGCCGGCATCGCCTCCCGCAGCGCGAGCAAGCTCTCGGACGCGCTGTCGTCCCTGGTCGGCTTCGTCGACGAGCTGCGCGAGGCGGCGAAGCAGGAGGACCGACGACGGGCCGACGCCAAGGCGTGGGAAGCTCGGAAGCGCGAGCGCGAGGAGAACTTCTTCGTCGGTGCCGCGCACGAGGTGTCGACGTGGTTCGGCGCCGAGGACGACCCGAAGCCGCCAGCACCCGAGCCGGAGCCCCAGCTCCAGGCCGATGCCGTCTCGGTGCGCGGTCGCACGATCCCGGCGGGCGGTGGCGGCAGCGGGGGCACGTCGTCGGCGGTGCCGGCTGATCTCCGCTCGTTCGCGTCGAGCACCCGTGGTGCCGACGACTCCCTGTCCGGCTCGGTGTCGTCCTTCCGCAACGCCCTGAGCGGCTACGAGTCGGGGTGCAACATGTGCTGGGGCACGCTGCACGCACAGTCCCTCGTGACGGCGGTGCAGGACTGGCTCACGGACAACGGACACGACGCCTCATGGGCGGACACGGTGGCCGCGCAGTTCGAGGCCGCCGGCGGTGGGTCCGGACCGGCGACGCTCTCGGACCCCTCGATCGCTGCGGCGCTGGCGTCGGCCGGGGTTGCGGTCGGACGCGACGACTTCACGATCGGCCCGTTCTCCGCCATGGGGACACCACCCACCAACGGGTTCGCCGACGATCCGGTGAACACCGCGACGGGCAACTTCCTCGAACCGGAGGACGACCTGACCTTCGGCGGCGCTGCGGCGTCCCTGCGGTTCTCCCGGATGTACAACTCGCTCGACACCCGGGTCGGGGCGTTCGGGGTCGGTTGGTCGTCGGTGCTCGACGTCCGGTTGGAGCTCGGCGACGAGCTGGCCTCGATCGTGCTCGAGGACGGGCGTCAGGTCGACTTCCCGCGCGACGGCGACGGTTGGGGTCGCGGTGTCGGTCAGGACCTCTGGCTGACCTCCGAGCACGGCGCGATGATCGTGCAGGACAACGGCGGCGGGTGGTGGTCGTTCTCACCTGCTGGCTTGTGGCGTACGAGTAGCCGAGGTGCTGGGAGCCGCGTCGATGTGCACCGAGACGACCACGACCGGATCATCCGTCTGCAGCACGAGCTCGGGCGACAGGTCGAGGTGCAGTACGACGGCGATCGAGTGGGAACCGTCCGCTCCGCCGAGGGCCGAGTCCTGCAGTACCGGTACGACGACCTCCGTCGGCTCGTGGCGGTCGAGGGCGAGGTCGGTACGCGACGCTACCGCTGGAATGACGCAGGTCTGATCGACCAGGTGACCGCCGCGACCGGCGTCGTCGAATGCATCAACACCTACGACGACCGGGGCCGTGTCGTCGAACAGCGCTCGCCGTTCGGGCGGACCGTCCGGTTCTCCTACCTGCAGGGCAGGGTGACCTCCGTCTCCGACACGGACGGCGGCAACGCCAACACCTGGATCGCCGACCGCAACGGTCGCGTGGTCGGGATCGTCGACGCCGAAGGCGCACGGCAGTCGATGTCCTACGACCGACACGGACACCTGGTCTCCGTCACCGAGCGGGACGGGTCGGTGACGGTGCACGGGTACGACGACCGGGGACGCCGCACGCGCACCGTGACCCCGGACGGCGCCGACGTGACGTACGCCCACGACGACCAGGACCGGACCACCACCGTGGTCACCGCCGACGGCGGGATCGTCGAGTACGAGTACCGCGGCGACGACCGCGATCCGTCGGTCATCACCGATCCGGTCGGCGGACGGACGCTCCTCGAGTGGCGGGCCGGACAGCTGACGCGATGCACGGATCCGACCGGCGTGGTCGTCACGTTCCACCACGACGAACACGGCGACCTCGTCGCGATCGAGGATGCCGACGGGGGAACGGCGCGCTTCGTCCGCGACGCAGCGGGACGCGTCGTCGAGGCGGTCACCCCGCTCGGTGCCCGGACCTCGTACCGCTACGACTCGGCAGGTCTGCTGACCGCTCGCGAAGCTCCCGACGGTGGTGTGTGGCGATTCGATCACGATGATGCCGGGCGCGTGATCGCCAGCACAGATCCGACGGGAGCCCGGACAGCCGTCGAGTACGGCGCGCACGGGGAGATCACCGCGACCACCGACCCGCTCGGACGTCGGACCACCAAGCGGTTCGACGAGCTCGGCAACGTCTCCGCGGTGACCCTGCCCGACGGGGCGGAGTGGCGGTTCGTGCACGACGCACTCTCGCGGCTGCGCACCGTCGTCGACCCCGCTGGTGGTTCCTGGACGCGTGAGTACGACGCGATCGGCGCCGTCACCGCGACCCTGGACCCGACCGGTGTCCGCACCGCGGCCGACCGGAAGCGCGCCGACGGCACCACGGTCGTGAGTTCCGCATTCGAGGACGTCAGCGTCCGCACCGATGCGCTGGGTCGGCCGGTCAGCGTCCTGCAGAGCGACGGGTCCGCCATCGTGACCGTGCGCGACGCGGCTGGTCGGATCGTCGAGTCGCTCGACGGGGAGGGCGGGCTGACCCGCTTCGAGCGCGATTCCGCGGGTCGCGTCGTCGCCGTCACCACACCCGCTGGTCGGACGACGACGTACACCTACGACCGGTGCGGACGACCGGTGAAGGCCACGGATCCGCTCGGCGGTCGGACGTCACTCCGCTACGACGCCGACGGACGGGTCGTCGAGCGCACGGATGCGAACGGCGACGTCGAGCGCACCGAGTACGACGCAGTCGGTCGGGTCACCTCCGTCGACGTGCCGGCCCTCGGGATCATCCGGTACCGCTACGACCGGGCGGGGCGCGTGGTCGAGGCACGTGACCCGCGGTTCGGTCGCCGCTCGTTCCGGTACGACGCTGCGGGGCAGCTGGTCGCGGCGACCAACGGCCTCGGCGGGGTGACGCGCTACGAGTACGACGGTCGCGGGCGGCTCGTCCGCACCACCGATCCGCTCGGAGCAGTCACGACGCGGACCTACACCGAGCTCGACAAGGTCGCCAGCTCGACGGATCCCCTCGGCCGGACGACGAGCGCGACGTACGACGCTGCCGGTCGCCAGGTCTCCCAGACGGAGCCTGATGGCACCCTGCTCCGGTGGGAGTACGACGCAGCCGGCCGAGAGACGGCCCAGTACGTGGACGACGCGCTGGCCGCTCGCATCGAGCGCGACCCACGCTCGCGAACCGTGACCATCTCCGACCACACCCGGCCGGACGCCACCAGTGCCCACCTGCTGGAGTACGACCGTCGGGGTCTCCTCGTCCGCCGTGTGACCGACGGTCGAGAGACGCGGTGGACGTACGACCCGGACGGCCTCCGGACGTCGGTGCACGCGCCGGACGGTTCCGTGACGCGCACCGAGCGTGATCCCGCGGGTCGGAAGGGCACCGTCGAGCACACCGCGTTCGGCGACGTCCACCACGAGTACGACGGCGCCGGTCGACCCACGGCGGTGCGCACGGCAGGGACGAGCGACTCCTGGTCCCACGATCACGGCTTCGTCGTCGGGCACACCCGCTCCGACGCG
Source organism: Curtobacterium sp. P97 (assembly GCF_023712445.1). Taxonomy (NCBI): domain Bacteria; kingdom Bacillati; phylum Actinomycetota; class Actinomycetes; order Micrococcales; family Microbacteriaceae; genus Curtobacterium; species Curtobacterium sp. P97. The sequence goes on from NZ_JAMAYF010000021.1 coordinate 3,831, forward strand.
GACACGACATCGACGACACGGTTGACCCGCGATCGAGACGGTCGGCTCGTCCGGATCGAGCGACCGGGCACGACGACGGTCTACGAGCACGACGCAGCGATGCAGCTCGTCCGTGCCGCCACCGACGGTGTCGAGACCACGTGGTCCTACGACGCCGCCGGCCGACTCGTCGTCGAACGCACCGGGGGTGGCACCCGCACGTTCGAGTACGACGATGCGGGCGAGCTCGTCGCGGTGACCGGACCCGAAGGGCGGACCTCGCACGAGTACGATGCGCGCGGCCAGCGCGTGCGGAGCACCGCCCCGGACGGTACCGCGACCCGGTACTCGTGGGACGGGCGGGGGTGGCTCCGACTGATCGCCTCGAGTTCGTCGAGCACGTCGACCCACGTGGATGCACTCGGCGACCTCGTCGACGTCGACGGCGTCCGACTCGACTGGGACGCCGCTGCCGCCGTTCCCACCCTGCTTGCCGTCGACGACTCCCCCGTGCTCCACACGCCGGTCGGACTGCTCGGTGGCCCGGAGGGTACCGGAGCGACGGGCTGGCGGACGGCCCGCAGCACGCCCGAGGCCGATCCGTGGCAGCTCCTCGCCGCGGCCTCCGGCGATCGCGAGGGCGCACTCTCGTTCAGCGCGGACGGGACGCCGGTGGTGGCCGGACTCGAGTGGATGGGCGCACGCGCCTACGACCCCGCAACCCGCGGTTTCCTCTCGACCGACCCGATCACCGCGCCGGCGGGGGTCGCCTGGGGCGCGAACCCGTACTCGTTCGCCGGCAACGACCCGCTCCACGCGGTCGACCCACTCGGCCTCGCGCCGATCACCGACGCCGAGCTCGAGGCGTACGCCGCCGCTGAGCAGGGGCCACTCGCGCGGGCGGCAGCGGCGACCGGTGACTGGTTCAAGGACAACTGGGAGTACGTGGCGGGCGGGGCGATGGTCGTCGCGGGTGGTGCGCTCATGCTCACCGGCGTCGGCGGCCCGCTGGGCGGGATGCTGATCGGTGCCGGCGCTGACACGATCATCCAGAAGGCGACGACCGGCGAGGTGAACTGGGGGCAGGTCGCCGTGAGCGGGGCGTTCGGTTTGGTCGGGGGTGGCCTCGGGGCTGCGGTGGGCAAGCACCTCGTCGGGAACGCCGTCGAGGGCGCGGTCGAGAACTTGGCGAACACGGTCGTCAGCGGTCAGCCGCTCACGCCGGGCAAGCTCCTGGGTTCCGCTGCCGAGGGTGCCGCGACGTCGGTCGCGACCGGCGGCACGATGTCGAAGGTGCACCTGCCGTCGGCGGTGAACAAGCTCGGCGACGAAGCACCTGTCCCACATCAAGGTGTCATCTACCTGCGAGAGGATGGGCTCGGCGGTCAGAAGCCTTACGTCGGTCAGGCCAAGGACTTGGGGCGCTTCGAGGAACGTCAACGCGAACACGCTCGGGCGAATCCGGATGCGATCTACGAGTACCGAGTGATCGACCGCGGTACGCCTGGTCAGCACCTCGACAGACTCGAGGAGTACCACATTCGACGCCTCGGCGGTCCGACCAACAAGGGCAATCCTGATGGGTTGCTCGAGAACAAACGACACCAGATGCGCGAGGCGCGCTACCAAGCAGCAGGAGGGGATCCGTATTGAGTGCTTCGAAGGACGTCCTGGAGGTCAGGGTGAGCGACGTCTTCAGTGTGAAGATTGACGACGATCGCGCCTATGTCGGTCAAGTTCTGCATGTCGGCGAGGGTGCGGTCTTCGTCGTTGTCTTCGACCACCTCGTTCGGCATCCGGTCGCGATCCCCGATGCGCTCGCCGCGCTGATGCACCCGCCGATCGTGGCCAGTTGGACCCACGACGCGCGATTCCGGCCGGGAATGTGGGAAGTGGTCACCCAGGCGCAGACCGACAATCGGCGGTATCTGCCCGCTTCCACCTGGGGGCTGCCAGAAACCGGGGGCGTCCGACTTACGAGCTTCGATGAGACGAGGACCCGCGCGGCGACCGCCGAAGAAGCCGCTACCATCCCTCCGAGAACGACGCGATCGCCCATGCTCATCGAGAAGTTCCTGATGATGGCTGCCGGTGTGGCACCCAGAAATCCCGCTCTCGAGAAGGTGCGCTGGGTGCCGATGCCATCATCGTCGGAACTCTTCCCGGACTGAGTTCGGCTTGCACCGGGGCCAGCGTCAACGTCTCGCGATCGCCTCGCCAATGGTACTGGAGAGGGCTTTCAAGGCTCACCACAGCATCGGTCGCTTGATGTTGAACAATGCGAGGAGCGTCTCCGACGTGTCCATCGGCGAAGTGTTCACGATTCCCGTCGACGACCAGCGCCGCTCGGCCGGCCAGGTCGTAAGCGAGTACATATCTGCTCTCTACGTCATCATCCTCGACCGAATCTTCGGAGCTGACGAGGACCCGTCGCTCAGACTCGACGATCTGACGGGGTCGGAACCGCTGTTTTCCCGGCTGATCTTCGACTCCCGATTTCGACCAGGAATGTGGGAGATGATCGGACACGCTGCCGCCGACTCTGAGCGGTATCTGCCTGCCTTCACCTACGGGGCTGCCGAACTCGATGGCGTCAAGATCACGAATTCAGCGGCTCCGAGGTTCGGCATGCGACAGAATCCGAGTCGAAGGAGATTCCCCGTCGCGCGATCGACTCGCCGCTGATCTTGGAGAAAGCCATCCAGGCACATCACGGCATCCGTCGCTGGCTTCCGGCTTTCGAAGAAGTTCGGCACCGACCGGGGATAGCGTCGGCGAAGCTGTTCGATTGATCGTGTATCTCGGCATCAGACCGGAGTTCTGACATGCAAGAAGTGTTCTTCCTCTCGTCCATGGACAGCCTGCGGTTCTCGTCCGTCTTCCGGTGCGAGGTCGAACGACCGGTCGAGCTCCCGAACGGTCGTCATGCGCTGATGGTCAGCTGCGATCCACCCGTCCACGGTCAGGAGCTCGGTCACCCGCTCGGCATCAGCGAGTTGTTGCTGTGGAGTCGGTTCGAGGACGAAGACCTCTGGACGTTCCCCGCCTTCCCGCACTTCGTGCAGATCTGTCTGCCTGACGTCGACCAGCCTGCCCATGACATGCCTGCGAGCATCGCCTGGGGTGAGATCTACAAGACTGAGGCGGACGCGCGGATGCACGAGCTGGCCGCTCAACCTTCTGAGCGAGCACGCACGAATCCGGACCGCCCGCGGAAGAGCGAACGATGAGCGAACTGGCCATCGAGGACGTCCCCCTGCTCCTCGTCGGAGAGACGATCGACGCCATCTGGGTCGACTACTCGCTCCGACTCCTGCTCTCGAACGGCGCCACCGTCATCCTCGAGTGTCCGTTCTCCCTTGGTGGGTCACCGGACACCGCAACGATGATCGATCCGGAGGGCGACAAGTCGGGGCTGGTGCCGGCTCTCCGCCTGCACACGCTCGTGGTCACCGAGGCGCACGCCACGGGCTCGACGCTGTCGATGACGTTCTCCGACGGCTCGCGTCTGACCGCCGGACCGCACCCCGAGTTCGAGTCGTGGCACTACATCGGACCGGAGACGCCCCCGACCAGGATCATCATCATGCCGGGCGGGGGCCCTGCCATCTGGCTTCACCACCCAGAGACCGAAAGCGGCCTTCTGTCCTTCCGGACACGGCCGTCGGACGAACACCTGCTCCCCGCGTTCCACGACGTCTTCACATCGCTGACCGTCCCACCGCTCCGGTGGCTCGTCACCGATCTCGACATCGTCGTGCGCTCGGGATCGACGGTGAACGTGCACGAGTGGGACCGTCGTCTCAGAGCAGCACCGCCACCTGGCCTGTGGTTCTCACACGACGAGATGCTGACGCTCGTCCGTGACAACGACCAGCTGATCGACGGCGAGTTCTTCGGCGTCCCGTTCGGCGCCGCGGCTGACCCGGCCCGGGCGGTCCTCCGCATCGACTTCTTCCACAGCGGCGAGGCCTCCGTGGTCCTGGATCCCTCGGTCATCGGCGTCTCGGAAGCGTTCGAGCGGCTGTTCGGTCCGGAGGTCGCGGTACCCTCGATCGGCACTCGAGACGCTGACCTCGCCGCGTACCGCGTCCAGTCGCTCCTGCTCGCGTTCCTCGACACGCTCCCCGCGCCGGGAGCGGCGGAACTCCGACAGCAGGCCGAGGCGGTGCGAGCCGTCCAGGAGACAGCTCCGAGGATCTGGGACGTCGTGCTCGCGGAGACACCCCGAGCCGACTTGCCCGACGGTCGTCTGCCGGGATCGCTGGCCTACCGCACGGACGAGGCACCGCTCGCGGGTGAAGTCCTCGTGTGGATGCTCGACGGCCGGATTGACTCCTTCGAGCTCCCGTGGTTCACGACGGAGATGCCGGCCGAACTCCCCCGGCCGGACCAGCTCATCCGCGCCGCGGACGAGGGCGACGGAGGTCACGGTGTCCGGTAGTCGGCACGGCCACAGCCGACACGCTCCGGCTGCTCCCCGCATCCTCGTGGAGGCATGACGTGACGACCTCCGGCACGAGCGTGCCACTGCTCCGCCTGACCCTCCCCAGACGCCTCGACGTCCCCACCCGAGCCCACGAGATCCTGGACGCCGTGCCGGACGACGCGGACGTGCTCGGGTACGACGCCCCTGCCGCCGCGATCGCCCGCGCACTCCGCCGGAGCAGACGAGCGGGGACGCCCCGCGACGATGCCCTCGTGACGCCCCTCGACGAGCTCGGGCACGACCCGGTGCTGGTCCGGTAGGTCGACCTCGGCGACGAGGTCCTCACGGTCCTGCTCCGGGCGTCGGACGGCGCGTTCCTGTCCGCTACGGTCACTGACCGTACCGCCGGGGTCGAGACCATCAGCGCCGCTGAACTCGCGACGCTGCTCGCCGCGACCGCGGCACCCGGCGCGGACCGGGCCCTCGAACTCGTCCGACTCCTCGCGCCCGACGACCGCATCAGACTCGTCGAGCAGGGCGCTCGAACGACCGCGGAGACGTTCGCGACCAAGTACGGTCTGGCCGCCGAGCGGGGGTTCACGGTCCTCGACCTCGAGTCCTTCGTCGCCGCAGTGGCACGCTTCGACGCTGACGACCTCCCCTTCTGCGCTCTCGACGCTCCCGGAGTGGTCGCGACCGTCGCGTTCACACCGGACCGCACCGCGGTCCTCGCGACGACGATCGCGCGACGTCTGCGGCACGACCAGGACGACGACCGACCCTGACCCAGGACGGCCTGGAGGCACGGTGCCAGCTGGCACCGTGCCTCCCGTCCGACCATCGTTCTCGTCTACCGCGCGCTGGTCGCGTCCGTCGGCTGCACCACCTCGGTGAGCCACGCGAGGATCCGCGCGTCGAACCAGTCCGCGTCGTGGTTCCAGAGCTTCGTGTGCCGCGCCGTCGTCTGCACCTCGAGCCGGACGATGTCCGGCCGCACCCGCGCCAGCTCGTGCGACGCCGACGACGGCACGAACCCGTCGTCGTCGCTGTGCAGGATGAGGATCGGCACGTCGAGCTCGTCAGCTCGGGCGACCATGTCGAGTTCCCGGAGGTCCACCGGGTGGTGCAGCCCAGCGACGTGGTGCAGCACGGGCGTGCGGAGGATGCGTTGGGCGACCTTGCGCACCGGGCGCGGCAGCTTGAGGACCCGGCTCTGCGACTCGAGCACCGCGTGCCAGTCGACGACCGGCGACTCGAGCACGATCCCGTCGACGAGCCCGGCGAAGCGCGACCGCACGAGGGTCTGCAGGACGACCGCGCCGCCCATCGACCACCCCATGAGCACGACGCTCCGGGCCTGCTGCGCGGTGAGCCAGCGGAGCACGCCGTCGACGTCCTCCCACTCGGTGCTGCCGAGGCCGTAGCGTCCGTCCTCGCTGCGCGGGGCGACGCCGTCGTTCCGCCACGACGCGAGGACGACCGAGTAGCCGGCGGCGCGGAAGACCGGGACGGCGCGGATCGTCTCGGCGCGGGTGACCCCTCGACCGTGCACGAGCACGGCCCAGGGCGCGTCGGGGTCGTCGGCGCGGACGACCCACGCCGGCGCGGCGCCGTTCGGTGTCGGGATGTCGACGTCCTCGACGGGCACGTCGAGCTCGCCTGGTGTGAGGTAGAACCACCCGCCCCAGCGCCCGCGCCGAGCCGCGGTCGGGTCGCCGGCGTCGATCGCGATGATGCGACGCGTGACCGTGGTGTCGGTCGTGCCGAGCACCTCGCCGACACGCATGTGCCCGGTACCGCCGCCGAACCACAGGCTGTAGCGCCCCTGCAGCTCGGTGTCGGCGGTCCGTTCGAGCGTCACGGTCATCCGACCGGTGTCGACCGCGTGGATCGGGACACGCTCGACGCGCTTCCGGTCGGGCGTGACGACCGCTCGGGCGACGGCGGCGACGAAGCCGCCGATGACCGCGGTGGTGACCGCAGCGGCCGCGATGCCCGCGCCGAGCGCGACGACCCCGGCCGATCGTGCGGTCTCCTGGGCCACGTCCTCGGCGGGTCGCGCTGATCGGGACATGGTCCGGAGCCTAGTCTGCAAGCGTGTCCGAATCCCGAGAGCCCGAGGCCTTCGAACGCCTGCGCGCGTTCGTCGCACCGGGCCGGACCCGCACCGAGACGACCGTCACCGAGATCCCCTCGCCGTCACGCATCGCACCGCACTCGATCGCCCTCGCGGCGGACGTGTCGGGCGCCGTGCACGGCATCGACTCCGACCTCGGGACCGGCCGCTTCATCGCCCTGTACGACCCCGCAGAACCGGAGGGCTGGGGCGGCGCGTTCCGCGTCGTGACCTTCGCCCAGGCACCGCTCGAACCGGAGATCGGCGTCGACGAGTTCGTCGCCGACGTGACGTGGAGCTGGCTCGTCGACGCGCTCGCTGCCCACGGTGCGACGTACGACCGGGCGTCGGGCACGGCGACCAAGATCATCTCGCGCGGCTACGGCGACCTCGCGGCCCAGGGCGACGGCGCACAGCTCGAGCTCCGGGCCTCGTGGACGCCCCGCGACGAGGACCTGACCGCGCACGTCGAGGCCTGGGAGGAGATCGTCGCGATGCTCGCGGGGCTCCCTCCGGCGTCCGACGGCGTGACCCTGCTGGCTCCGAGGAGGACCACGAAGTGACCGACCCCGCCAGCCAGGCCCGCGACGCCGTGTCGGGCGCCTCGGCCGACCCCGCGTTCGAGGACGCGCACGCCACCGTGCGCGTGATCGAGGACCGCGACGAGTACCTGCAGGCGGTCGACGCGATCGCCGCCGGACACGGCCCGGTCGCGGTCGACGCGGAGCGTGCGAGCGGCTACCGGTACTCGCAGCGCGCCTACCTCATCCAGGTCTTCCGCCGCGGTGCGGGCGCCTTCCTGTTCGACCCGATCGCGATCGGTGACTTCGCGGAACTGCAGGCCGCGATCGTCGACGAGGAGTGGCTGTTCCACGCCGCCTCGCAGGACCTGCCCTGCCTGCAGGAGGTCGGCCTCGTCCCGACCCGCATCTTCGACACCGAGCTCGGTGCCCGCATCGCCGGGTTCCCCCGTGTCGGTCTCGGCGCGGTGGTCGAGCAGCTCCTCGGCATCACGCTCGCCAAGGCCCACTCCGCCGCCGACTGGTCGACGCGTCCGCTCCCCCAGGCCTGGCTCGTCTACGCCGCGCTCGACGTCGAGCTGCTCCCCGACCTGCGCGACGCCCTCGCCGCGGTGCTCGACGCCGCCGGCAAGTCGCGGATCGCCGCCGAGGAGTTCGCCGCCGTCCTGACCCGCGCCCCGAAGCCCCCGAAGGCCGAGCCGTGGCGTCGCCTGTCCGGCATGCACGCGCTCCGCGGCGCCCGGGCCCTCGCGATCGCCCGGTCGCTCTGGACCGCACGCGACGCCTACGCCCGCCAGGTCGACACCGCCCCGGGTCGCATCGTGCCCGACTCGGCCATCGTCGCCGCAGCGGCGGCGAACCCGACCTCGAAGGCCGAGCTGAGTGCCGTGAAGGCCTTCACCGGCCGAGCGAGCCGGTCGGAACTCGACCGCTGGTGGGCCGCCGTCGAGGAGGGGCGCACGACCGAGGACCTGCCGAAGCTCCGCGGCACCGGCGAGGCCACGCTCCCGCCGCCCCGCGCGTGGGCGGACCGCAACCCCGAGGCCGACCGCCGCTACAAGGCCGCTCGCGCCGCCGTCGTCGCGCGTGCCGAGGAGCTCGACGTCCCCGTCGAGAACCTGCTCACCCCGGAGACCCTCCGGGTGGTGTCCTGGGAACCGCCGACACCGATCGCGACCGAGACCGTCGGAGCCGCCCTTGCCGGGCACGACGCCCGCCCGTGGCAGGTCGAGGAGACGGCGTCGATCATCGCGCACGCCTTTGTCGACGCCGCACAGCAGCCTGCTGCCGAGAGCAACACCGGCTCGTAGGAACACCCCAACCGGCATGCGCTCGCCCAGGCGGCGGGCATAGCGTCGGTACCGTCGCCGGGCTCGGCCCGGCCGGTCGGGGCGGAACGTGCCCCGACTCGATCGAAGAGGATCTGGAGGCCCGGATTGGCCAGAGCAGCAGACGTCGTGTTCGTGGACGGTGTGCGCACACCGTTCGGACGAGCCGGTGAGAAGGGGGTGTTCTGGAAGACCCGCGCCGACGACCTCGCGGTCCACGCGATGCGCGGTCTGCTCGACCGGAACAGCCAGCTCGACGGCGCGGCGGTCGACGACGTCGCCGTGGCCGCCACCACCCAGCAGGGCGACCAGGGCCTGACCCTCGGCCGCACGGTCGGCATGCTCGCCGGGCTGCCGAAGTCGGTCCCGGGCTACGCCATCGACCGCATGTGCGCCGGTGCCATGACGAGCGTCACCACGCTCGCCGGCGCGATCGCCTTCGGCGCCGCCGACGTCGCCATCGCCGGCGGCGTCGAGCACATGGGCCGCCACCCGATGGGCTTCGGCGCCGACGTGAACCCGCGCTTCGTCGCGGAGCGCATGGTCGCGACCGACGCGCTGGTCATGGGCAGCACCGCCGAGCGACTGCACGACCGCTTCCCCGCCATCACGAAGGAGCGCACGGACGCCTTCGCGGTCCAGTCGCAGCAGCGCTACGCCGCCGCGTGGGCGGCCGGCAAGCTGCAGCCCGACGTGGTCCCGGTCGAGGTGAACACCGGCGAGGGCTGGGACATCGTCACGGCGGACGAGCCGCCGCGTCCCGGCACCACCCTGGAGGCCCTGGCTGCGCTGCGCACACCGTTCCGGCCCCACGGACGGGTCACCGCCGGCAACGCGGCCGGTCTCAACGACGGCGCCACCATGAGCCTCCTCGCCTCCGAGGACGGCGCGAAGCAGCACGGCCTGCCGACGAAGATGCGCATGGTCTCGTTCGCCTTCGCGGGCGTCGAGCCCGAGGTGATGGGCGTCGGGCCCGTCCCCGCGACCGACAAGGCGCTCCGCAAGGCAGGGCTGACGATCGACGACATCGGGCTCTTCGAGATCAACGAGGCGTTCGCCGTCCAGGTGCTCGCCTTCCTCGACAACTACGGCATCGCCCAGGACTCCGCGAACGTCAACGCCTGGGGCGGCGCGATCGCCGTCGGGCACCCGCTCGCGTCGAGCGGCGTCCGGCTCATGAACCAGCTCGCGGCCCAGTTCGCCGAGCGGCCGGACGTCCGGTACGGCATCACGACGATGTGCATCGGCCTCGGCCAGGGCGGCACCGTCATCTGGGAGAACCCGAACTTCAGCAAGAGCGCGGCACGGAAGGCGGCCTGACGATGACCACCACCCCGATCGACCAGCTGACCGAGCTCAGCGCCGACGAGGTCGTCACCCACTCGTACGTCAAGCACGTGCCGCTGCCGTCCGGTGGCACGCTCGCCCTCGTCACGCTCGACAACGGCAAGGACTACAAGCGCCCGTCGACCCTCGGCCCGCGCACCATGCGCGAGCTGTCCGACGTGCTCGACACGCTGCGCGCAGCGGCCTCCGCCGGGAGCATCCAGGCGGTCGCGATCACCGGCAAGGAGTACTGCTTCGCCGCCGGCGCCGACCTGTCGCAGGCGGCAGCGCTCCCCTCGCGCGAGGTCGCCCACGAGCTCGGCGCCCTGGGACACGCGACGCTCCGCAAGCTCTCCGACCTCGGTGTGCCGTCGTTCGCCTTCGTGAACGGCATCGCGCTCGGTGGTGGGCTCGAGATCGCCCTGCACTGCACCTACCGCGTGTTCTCCTCGGCGGCGCAGGGCATCGGGCTGCCCGAGGTCTTCCTCGGCATCATCCCCGGCTGGGGTGGGGCCACGCTGCTCCCCCGCCTGATCGGTCCCGAGAAGGCGCTCCGCGTCATCGTGGAGAACCCGCTCAAGAACAACCGGCTCATGGACGGCAAGGCCGCCGTCGAGCTCGGCATCGGCGACGCGCTCATCCCCTCCGTGACCTTCCTGCCGTCCGCGGTCGCGTGGGCCGACGGGGTCGTCAGCGGCCGCACGAAGGTCAAGCGCGCGAACGAACCCGGCATGCTCGAGAGGGCCGCCTGGGGCACCGTGGTCAAGGTGGCGCGCCAGCAGGTGGCCTCGAAGATCGGCGCCGTCCCGAAGTCGCCCTTCCGTGCGCTCGACCTCGTCGCCGCAGCGAAGTCGGGCTCGCTCGACGACCGCTTCGCCGACGAGGACGACGCCCTCGCCGACCTGCTCGCCGGGGACCAGTTCGCCGCGTCGATGTACGCGTTCGACCTCGTGCAGAAGCGCGCGAAGAAGCCCGTCGGCGCTCCCGAGGGCGTCGAGGCGAAGAAGATCACGAAGGTCGGCGTCCTCGGCGCCGGGCTGATGGCGTCGCAGTTCGCGCTGCTGTTCGCCCGCCGTCTCGGCGTCCCGGTCGTCATCACCGACGTCGACCAGGCCCGCGTGGACGCCGGGGTCGCGCGCATCGCCGGTGAGGTCGAGAAGCTCCGCGAGAAGGGCCGCATCTCCCCCGACGACGCGAACCGCATCACGGCGCTCGTCAGCGGGTCGGTGTCGTACGACGCGTTCGCCGACGCCGACTGGGTGATCGAGGCCGTCTTCGAGGAGATGTCGGTCAAGCAGGACGTCTTCCGGAAGATCGAGCAGGTCATCGCGCCCGACGCGATCCTCGCGACGAACACCTCGTCGTTGTCGGTCGACGAGATGGCGTCGGTGCTCGAGCACCCGGAGCGCCTCGTCGGCTTCCACTTCTTCAACCCGGTGGCCGTGATGCCGCTGCTCGAGGTGGTGCGGGCCGACAAGACCTCGGACGAAGCGCTCGTCACCGCACTCGCGGTCGCGAAGACCCTCAAGAAGACCGCGATCATCACCGCCGACCAGCCGGGCTTCGTCGTCAACCGCGTGCTCGCTCGGGTGCTCGGCGAGGCGATGCGCGGCGTCGAGGAGGGCACGCCCTTCGAGATCGTCGCCGAGGGTGCTGCGCCGCTCGGCCTGCCGATGTCGCCGTTCGAGCTGCTCGAGCTCGTCGGCCTGCCCGTCGGTGCGCACGTGCTCGACTCGCACCACGCGGCGTGGCCGGAGCGCTTCTACCCCGGTGACGGCCTGAAGCGGATCGCGGAGCACGGCACGATCCTGACCCGCGACAAGAAGGGCACCGTCACCGGGTACGACCCCGCCGCCGTGAAGCTCGTCGCACCGTCGAAGAAGGACGCGAAGCCGGTCGACGCGGCGACGATGCAGCAGCGGTTCGAGGACGCCCTGGCGGACGAGGTGCACCGCATGCTCGAGGACCACGTCGTCGAGCACGTCGAGGAGATCGACCTCGGTCTGATCCTCGGCGCCGGCTACCCGTTCCAGGCCGGTGGCATCAGCCCCTACCTCGACCGCTCCGGCGCCTCGGAGCGCGTCTTCGGCGGCACGTTCCACACCCCGGCGATCGTCGGCCCCGCCTCGCGCTAGCCGCCGGCTCGGCCACTCCGCACAACCGGAAGCACCTCGCGCCACGGGAACCCGTGGCGCGAGGTGCTTCCGGTTGTGCTGTGGCACACCGAACCACGCGCCGGCAGGCCGGCACGCCGGACGGTGCTGCGACTCGCGCCGGCAGGTGCCGCGACTCGCGCCGGCGCCGCACCGACGGCGCCGCACCAGCCTCAGTGGTCGGCCGACTCCCGCGTCCGCGCCGGCTTCGCCTGGGGCAGCTTCGTGCCGACCACCTGGTCGATGACGTCCCGCGCGATCGCCTGCGCCGTGAGACCCACGTCCGACAGGATCTGCGACCGCGAGGCGTGGTCGATGAACTCGTCCGGCAGCCCGAGCTCGTTCACCCCGGTGTCGACCCCGGCGGCACGCAGGTCCTGCCGCAGCCGGGTCCCGACACCGCCCACGCGCACACCGTCCTCGATCGTGATGACGAGCCGGTGGTCGCGCGAGAGGTCGATGAGCGACGTCGGGATCGGCACGACCCACCGGGGGTCGACGACCGTGACGCCGATGCCCTGCGATTCGAGCAGACCGGCGGCTTCGAGGGCGACCGGCACCATCGAGCCGACGGCGACGAACAGGACGTCGGGTTCCTGCCCCTCGGACGGGTCCCGCAGGACGTCCACGCCGTCGTGCAGCCGACGGAGCGCCGGGACGTCCGGTCCGACGGATCCCTTCGACCAACGCAGCACCGTCGGGGCGTCGTCCACGGCGACGGCCTCGCGGAACTCCTCGCGCAGCGTCGCGGCATCGCGCGGTGCGGCGATGCGGATCCCGGGGACGACCTGCAGCAGCGCGAGGTCCCACATCCCGTGGTGCGACGGCCCGTCCGGCCCGGTGATGCCCGCGCGGTCGAGGACGAACGTCACGCCGGCACGATGGAGCGCCACGTCCATGAGCACCTGGTCGAACGCCCGGTTGAGGAAGGTCGCGTAGAGCGCCACGACGGGGTGCAGCCCGCCGTAGGCCAGCCCCGCGGCGGTCGTCACGGCGTGCTGCTCCGCGATGCCGACGTCGATCACCCGGTCGGGGTGCTGCTCCTGGAAGCGGTGGAGCCCGGTCGGCCGCAGCATGGCCGCGGTGATCGCCACGATCCGCTCGTCGGCCGCACCGACCGACGCCAGCTCCGAGGCGAACATCGACGTCCACGAGGGCCCGGACGACACGTCGAGCGACTCCCCCGTCTCGGGGTCGATGTGCCCGACGGCGTGGAACTGGTCCGCCTGGTCGCGGAGCGCCGGCTCGAAGCCGTGGCCCTTCTCCGTGATGGCGTGCACGATGGTCGGCGCACCGTAGGCCTTCGCCTGCCGGAGCGCCGCCTCGACGGCCCGCTGGTCGTGACCGTTGACCGGCCCGATGTACTTGATGTCGAGGTTCGAGTAGAGCGCCTCGTTGTTGGTGAACCGAGCCAGGAATCCGTGGAGTCCGCCACGGACCCCCCGGTAGAACGCACGACCCGGCGCACCGAACCGCGAGGCGACGGCCTGCGACTTCTCGAACAGCGCCCGGTACTCACGGCGGGTGCGCACCGAGCTGAGGAAGCGCGCCATGCCCCCGATCGTCGGCGCGTAGGACCGACCGTTGTCGTTGACCACGATCACCAGGCGGCGGTCGTTGCTGTCCGAGATGTTGTTGAGCGCCTCCCACGTCATCCCGCCGGTGAGGGCGCCGTCGCCGACGACCGCCACGACGGTGCGGTCGTCCTGCCCGGTCTGCCGGAAGGCGCGGGAGATCCCGTCAGCCCAGGACAGCGACGAGGACGCGTGCGAGGACTCGACGATGTCGTGCTCCGACTCGCTCCGCTGCGGGTAGCCGGCCAGCCCGCCGCGCTCGCGCAGCTTCGAGAAGTCCTGCCGCCCGGTGACGAGCTTGTGCACGTAGGACTGGTGCCCCGTGTCGAAGACGAACGGGTCGTGCGGCGAGTCGAACACGCGGTGCATCGCGAGCGTCAGCTCGACGACCCCGAGGTTCGGTCCGAGGTGCCCGCCGGTCTTCGCGACCTCGGCAACGAGGAACCGTCGGATCTCGGCGGCGAGCTCCGTCATCTGTGCGTCGGACAGACGCCTGAGGTCGCGCGGCGACGTGATGCTGCTCAGCAGGCTCACGGGCGCTCCTTTCGTGGGGCAGGTCCCCACACTATCCGCGCGACCGGGACACGGACGGGAGGCGCGTGGCGGCCCCGCCACGCGCCTTCCGTCCGTCCGGTCGCACTCCGCAGAACGCAACGAAGGCGGTGCCGCACAGCGCTGTGACGCTGCGCGGAACCGCCTCGGTTGCGTTTCGTGGAAGGGATCAGACGAGCGAACGGAGCACGTACTGCAGGATGCCGCCGTTGCGGTAGTAGTCCGCCTCACCGGGGGTGTCGATGCGGACGACCGCGTCGAACTCGACCGTCTGCTTGCCGGCCGGCGAGTGCTCGCTCGGCTCCGCGGTGACGTGCACGGTCTTCGGCGTGCGGCCCTCGTTCAACTCGGTGAGCCCCGAGATCGAGACGACCTCGGTGCCGTCGAGACCGAGCGACTCGACCGTCTCACCCGCCGGGAACTGCAGCGGGACGACACCCATGCCGATGAGGTTCGAGCGGTGGATGCGCTCGAAGCTCTCGGTGATGACCGCCTTGACGCCGAGCAGGTTCGTGCCCTTCGCCGCCCAGTCGCGCGACGAGCCGGAACCGTACTCCTTGCCACCGAAGATGACGAGCGGGATGCCCTGCTCCTGGTAGTGCTGCGAGGCGTCGTAGATGAACGACTGCTCGCCGTCGGGCGTCGTGAAGTCGCGGGTGTAGCCGCCCTCGACGCCGTCCAGCAGCTGGTTCCGCAGGCGGATGTTCGCGAACGTGCCGCGGATCATCACCTCGTGGTTGCCGCGACGCGAGCCGTAGGAGTTGAAGTCCTTGCGGTCGACGCCGTGCTCGTCGAGGTACCGACCGGCCGGGCTGTCGGCCTTGATCGAACCGGCGGGCGAGATGTGGTCGGTCGTGACCGAGTCACCGAGCTTCGCGAGCACGCGGGCACCGGAGATGTCGGAGACCGCGTCGGGCTGCATCGTCATGCCCTCGAAGTACGGGGGCTTCCGGACGTAGGTCGACTCGGTGTCCCACTCGAACGTGTCGCCCGTCGGGGTCGGCAGGTTCTTCCAGCGGTCGTCGCCCTCGAACACGGAGCCGTACTCGTGCGTGAACATCTCGGTGTCGATCGACGTGTCGATCACGTCCTGCACCTCGGCCGCGTCGGGCCAGATGTCCTGCAGGTAGACGTCGTTGCCGTCCTGGTCGGTGCCGAGGGCGTCCTTGTCGAAGTCGAAGTGCATCGACCCGGCCAGGGCGTACGCGATGACCAGCGGCGGCGAGGCCAGGTAGTTCATCTTCACGTCGGGGTTGATGCGGCCCTCGAAGTTGCGGTTGCCCGAGAGCACCGCGGTGACGGCGAGGTCGTTGTCCTGCACGGCCTGCGAGATCTCCTCGGGCAGCGGGCCCGAGTTGCCGATGCAGGTGGTGCAGCCGTAGCCGACCGTGTAGAAGCCGAGGTCCTCGAGGTAGCTGGTGAGCCCGGCCTTCTCGTAGTAGTCGGTGACGACCTTCGAGCCCGGCGCGAGGGTGGTCTTCACCCACGGCTTGGCCTTGAGGCCCTTCTTCGCGGCGTTCCGCGCGAGGATGCCGGCGGCCATCATCACCGACGGGTTCGACGTGTTCGTGCACGAGGTGATCGCGGCGATCGCGACGGCACCGTGGTCGATCGTGAACGTGTCGCCGTCGGCCACGGAGACCGACGTCGGCTTCGACACCGTGCCGGGCGCGCTCGAGGCGTGCACGGGGACCTCGGACGCGGGGGCGTCCTGCAGGTCGTCGACGGCGTGCTCGTCACCGGGCGCGGCGGCGACCGGGTCGGACGCCGGGAAGGTGTCCGCCACGGCCTTGTCCTCGTGCGTGTGGTCGATGCTCGCGTAGTTGGCGAGGTCGACCTCGAACTGGTCCTTGGCCTTCGACAGCTCGATGCGGTCCTGCGGGCGCTTCGGGCCGGAGATCGACGGGACGACCGTCGAGAGGTCGAGCTCCATGTACTCGGAGTACGCGGGCTCCACCGACGGGTCGTGCCACAGGCCCTGGGCCTTGGAGTACGCCTCGACCAGGGCGATCTGGTCCTCGGACCGGCCGGTCAGGCGCAGGTAGTCGAGCGTGACGGAGTCGACGGGGAAGATCGCGGCGGTGGAACCGAACTCCGGCGACATGTTGCCGATGGTCGCGCGGTTCGCGAGCGGGACCTCGGAGACGCCCTCGCCGTAGAACTCGACGAACTTGCCCACGACGCCGTGCTTGCGGAGCTCCTGGGTGATGGTCAGCACCACGTCGGTCGCGGTGACGCCGGCGGGGATCGAACCGGACAGCTTGAAGCCGACGACCTTCGGGATGAGCATCGACACGGGCTGGCCGAGCATCGCTGCCTCGGCCTCGATGCCGCCGACGCCCCAGCCGAGCACGCCGAGGCCGTTGACCATGGTGGTGTGCGAGTCGGTGCCGACGAGGGTGTCCGGGTACGCGTAGAGCTCGCCGTCGAACTCGCGGGTGTACGTGACCTTCGCCAGGTACTCGATGTTGACCTGGTGCACGATGCCGGTGCCCGGCGGGACGACCTTGAAGTCCTCGAACGCGGTCTGGCCCCAGCGGAGGAACTGGTAGCGCTCCCCGTTGCGCTCGTACTCGAGGTCGGTGTTGCGCTGGAGGGCGTCCTCGCGGCCGAACAGGTCGGCGACGACGGAGTGGTCGATGACCATCTCGGCCGGCGAGAGCGGGTTGATCTTGTTCGGGTCGCCGCCGATCTGCGCCATCGCCTCGCGCATGGTGGCGAGGTCGACGATGCACGGGACGCCCGTGAAGTCCTGCATGACCACGCGGGCCGGCGAGAACTGGATCTCGGTGTCCGGCTCGGCCTCGGGCTTCCAGGAGCCGAGCGCGCGGATCTGCTCCTCGGTGACGTTCGCGCCGTCCTCGGTGCGGAGCAGGTTCTCGAGCAGCACCTTCAGGCTGTACGGGAGCTTCTCGTGCCCCGGCACCGTGTCGATCCGGTGGAACGCGTAGTCGACACCCCCAACCGAGAGCGTGTCCTTCGAGCCGAAGCTGTTGACTGCAGCCACTGTGCCGCCTCCCTACTGATCGGTGTGCCCTCATCATCGCGGGCGTCGGAACGTCCCACCAGCAAGGCAAACCTAATCCCGACGATGCTGGCGCGCCCCCGGGAAACTGTCTCGATGTCGAGACAACTCTACACCGCGGCGGTGTCCTCCCGACGCACGAACACCGTCCGGACGAGCAACCACGTGACCCAGAGCACGGCCGCGTAGAGCGGGACGCCGAGCACGAGCTTCACCGCGGCGAGGAGCTCGACCTGCGCGGTCAGGTACAGCGGTACCTCGACGGCCAGCCGGAGCGCGAAGAGCCCGACCCAGATCCACGTCGCCACCGTGAGCACCCTGCGCTTGGTGGGGTCGGCACGCCAGTCGACGTGGGAGCCGTCCTCGTCCGGCGGGAGCAGGAAGCCGACCACGACGCCGATCAGCGGCCACCGGATCGCCAGGGTGACGAGCAGCCCGACGAGCCACACCGAGTTGATGACGATGCCGGGGATGAAGTTCGTCTCGGCCCGGCCGGTGACCAGCGCCAGGACCGCCGAGACGACCACGCCGGCGATGCCCGCGAAGGACATCACGAGCGACTGCCGCTGCGCCAGACGGACCACCACGAACACGAGCCCGACGAGCACCGGGATCACGACGCTCGGCACGAGCTCCTTCATGATCGCGTAGACGACGAGGAACGCGAAACCGGGCAGCACCGACTCGGCGAGCCCGCGCACGCCGCCGACCGCACCGAGCAGCGCACGGCCGGAGGGCGCCTCGCCCGGCGCGACCCGGGCGATGCCGGCGTTCTGCACCGCCGCGCGGAACTGCGCTGAGAACGACGGCACGGCGTCCTCGTCCACGGAGTCGTCACCAGCCGTCCGGGCCGGGGCCGTCCGTCCAGCCGGGACGGCCGGTCCGGACGCGGTCGGACCCGCGCCCGCACCGGGCGTCGGCGGGCCCGCGACCGGGCCGGCCGGCACCGCACCCGCGGCCGTCCCGTCGACCGGAGCCGCGCCCTGGTCGCTCGCGTCCGCGGGACGGGGGGTCTCGTCGTGGTCCGGCACCGTGCCTCCAGGCCGTGTCGTGGGTCGTTCGTCGCGGACGGTCGTCAGACGGCGGTCTGCGTCGACTTGGGCATGTGCAGCGGGATGAGGTCGCGCGGCGGCATCGGCGTCGTGCCACGCACGACGACCACGCTGCGGAAGAGCTCCTCGATCTCTGCGGCGTCGTCCGGCTGTTCCGCGGCCTTGCCGGCGATCACGCCGCGCAGGAACCAGCGGGGGCCGTCGACACCGACGAAGCGTGCGGCGCGTGCACCGTCGGTCGCGCCGGAGCCGTCGACGACGACCGGCACGAGAGCGCGGAGCTCGGGACCGAAGGGGCCGTCGACCTCGTCCACGCGGCCGCCCTGCCGCTCGATCTGGTCGGCGATCTGCGCGCGGATCTCGTGCCACAGCCCGGTGGACCGGGGCGCGGCGAAGGGCTGGACCTGGAGCGTGGACTCGTCGTAGTCGAGCCCGACCGCGACGACGCGCTGCGAACCCTCCTCGACCTCGAGGCGCAGGTGCAGGCCCTCACGCGGGAGGACCTTCACGCCGCCCAGGTCGACGTACGGGCGGACCAGGTTCGCCTCGGTCTCGTCGTGCGGGCCGTTGTCGGCACGGTCGGCCGGAGCCGACTTGTCGGTCGGTGCGACCGCGTCCACCTCGTCGAGGTCGGCGTCGGCATCGGTCGCGATGTCGACCTCCGGCGTCGTCCCCGCGATCACGGCGTCGTCGGCGACGGCGTCCGCCACCTCGACCTCGTCACGCTTGCGTCGACCGAACTTCATGCGCCCGTTCCTTCCTGGAAGTCGTCGGCGGCACCGTACAGTGCGCCGCTGCGGTGGTCACCGTAGCCCGAGGAGCCGAAGCCGCCCTCGCCGCGGACACTGTCCGGCAGCTCCTCGACGCGGGTGTAGGTGACCCGCGGCACCGGCATGACGATCACCTGCGCGATGCGGTCCCCCACGTGCACCTCGTACGGCTCGGACGCATCGGTGTTGAGCAGGGCGACCTTGACCTCGCCCCGGTAGCCGGAGTCGACGGTGCCGGGGGCGTTCACGATCGTGATGCCGTGCTTCGCCGCGAGGCCGCTCCGGGGCACCACGAAGGCGACGTGGCCGTCCGGCAGTGCGATCCGGAGCCCGGTGCCGACGAGACGGCGCTCCCCGGGCTGCAGCACGAAGGCCTCGGTCGAGACGAGGTCGGCTCCGGCATCACCGGGGTGGGCGTGGACGGGGGCGTTCTCCCCGGTCCAGAGCACGTCGACTGGTTCGGTCACGAGACGAGGGTAGTGCACGAGCGTGGTCGTTCCGTGACCGTTCCGTGACCTGCCGCGACTCGTGGTGGGATGGAGGGGTGACCGTGTACCGCGAACGACTCTGGGCCCCGCCCGCCCTCTACCTGGCGACGGCGCTCGTCATCCCCGCGAGCCTGCTCGTGTTCCTGCCGATCAGCGTCCTGGCCGGCGTCCTCGTGGCGATCGGCATGTACCTCGGCGTGGTCGTGCTGCTCTGGGCGCTCGCCCCGACGATCGAGGTCACCGACACCGAGTTCCGCGCCGGCCGTGCACACCTGCCGCGGACGCTCGTCGGCGAGGTCACCGCACACACCGGCGCCGAGGCCACGACCCAGCGCGGTCCGGCGCTCGACGCCCGCGCGTGGACGCTCTTCCGCGGGTACGTGCGCGGGGTCGTGCGCGTCGAGGTGACGGACCCGGCGGACCCGACGCCCTACTGGCTGGTCAGCGCGCGCAACCCGCAGGCCGTGGTGGACGCCCTGCGTTCCTGACGCTCCGGGCGCGCGGGCCGGGAGGCTCGCGCCGCCCCCGCCCCGCCCGTTCCTTCCCGCAACGGGTGCAGGAGGAAGCGGTTCCGGGCACACCTGGTCGTTCCGGAAGACCAGGTACGCCCGATCCCCCCAGGTACGCCCGATCCGACCAGGTACGCCCGCTTCCGCCAGGTGCGCCCGCCCCCGCCAGGCACGCCCGCGCCCGCCCTGCGCCGCAACGCGGAACGGCCCGCCACCCAAGAAGGGTGACGGGCCGTCCCGGTGGAGCTGCGACTCAGAGCGCCGCGCACTCCGCGCACACGGGGCCGAGCTTCGACTCGTGGTCGAGCTGCGAACGGTGCTTCACGAGGAAGCACTCGACGCAGGTGAACTCGTCCACCTGCGGCGGCAGCACGACGACGTCGAGGTCGACGTCGCTGAGGTCCTGTCCAGCGAGCTCGAAGCTGCCGGGGTTGTCCGAATCATCGTCGACGACCCCCGACATCTTGTCGGGAACGCGCTCCTTGAGGGCCTCGATCGACTCCGAGTCAGAGGATTCGTCGGTCTTCCTGGGGGCGTCGTAATCGGTGGCCATGCCCATCCGTTTCTCGTGTCGAGAGGTCGTCGCCGGTGATCGGCGGCGACAGTTTGCACCACGACCCGCGAGAGCGCAAACCGAACGCCGTGCGGGATCGTCAGGCCGTGCAACCCACCGTGGTGGTCGGACATTCCCGGCGGCCGGGAGCGGACGAGGACGGTGCGCGGGGCCGGCAGCAGACGAGGACCGTCCGCGGGCGAGCGGGAGTCCGCGGCACGCCCGTGCGCCTCCGCGGCAACGGGGATGCACCGCTGCATACTCCTGGGGTACGAGCACGACCGTACGCAACGCTCGGGAGGCGCAACCATGCAAGACGTGAGAGTCATCGGAGTCGAGTCCGGGGCACTCCTGCTCGCGACCGACGGCGGCACCGAGTACCGGTTGCCGGTCACCGCGTCGCTGACGAGCCAGGTCCGCCAGGCCAACCCCGACGCCGGCCCCCAGAAGCGCGTGTCGCCGAAGGACGTGCAGGCCCGCATCCGTGGTGGCGCCGACGCGGCCGACGTCGCAGCGGCGCTCGACGTCGACGTCGAGTACGTCCGGCGGTTCGAGGGTCCGGTGCTCGCCGAGCGTTCCTTCGTCCTCGACGCCGCACGACGTGTCCCGGTCACCCCGACCGACGCCGAGGCGCCCGACACCTTCGGCGAGGCCATCGAGGCCAAGCTCGAGGCCGGCGACGCGACCGGCGTCGCGTGGGCGTCGTGGAAGAACGCCGAGCAGGGGTGGCAGGTCCGGGTCCGCTACACCGCGTCCGAGGTCGAGCACGACGCGCAGTGGTCCTTCGACCCCAAGACGTCGACGCTCACGCCCGACAACGGCGACGCCCACCGCCTCTCCGACACCGACGACGAGGGCATCGCTCCGCGCCTGCGTGCGGTGGAGAACGACCACCACGACGCCGACGGCACGCGCTTCGACTCCGGTGCCTTCCGCGTCGAGCAGACCGAGGACGCGCCGGCCCCCGAGGCCCAGGAGCGTCCGCTCCGTGCGCCGCTCCCCCGCATCGGAGCCGCGCCCGTCGAGGAACGCTCGCCCGGCAACGAGACCGCCGACCTGCTCGAGGCACTCCGCCGTCGGCGCGGTGAGCGCGAGGCGGCATCCTTCACCGAACAGCAGGACGAGCCCCGCGGGACCTCCATCAGCGTCGTGGACGTCCCCCTCCAGGGCTGGGACTCGCCGGCCTCCGCCCCCGAGCGTGACGACCGTCCGGCATCGGCTCCCGAGACCGACGGCCGCTCCGAGCGCAAGAAGCGCAACCGCCGGTCGATGCCGAGCTGGGACGAGATCGTCTTCGGCACCCGCCCGGAGGACCCCGCCTGATCCAGCCTCCTCGGTCCGGTCCGTCCGGCCTGGAGGCCCGGTGCAGCCCCGCCACGCTCGTCGCGTCGCGGGGCTGCTCGCGTTCCCGCCCGGGTCAGCCCGCGAAGGCGCCCGCCAGCCGCAGGGGCACGAAGACCTCGTCGTCCGTCATGGCACCGTGCTGCCCGATCATCCGCTTCGGCTCCTTGCGCGGGTCGAGGTCGCGGTCGTCGTTGAAGGCCCACGACCCCCTCGCGACCACGACGACGTCCCCGATGCGCGGGAGTACGCGGTCGTCCACGGCACCGAACCACCCGGCGGCCACGGCCTCGTCGCGGCTGGCCACGTACGCCTTCTTGCCGTAGCGGGTGCGCCAGGCCTCGACCAGCGCCGGGACGTCGGTGCCGGGGCGCACGGCCAGCTGTCGGCAGCGGGGGTCCCCGGCGATCCCCACGACGTCCACGAGGAGCGCGGGGTCCATCGCGATGTTCGCCTCGGCCGGCACGTCGAGCACGCCGTGGTCGGCCGTCACGAGGATGCCCACGTCGGCGGCGCCGCGGGTCGCGAGCCGGGCGAGCTCGCCGTCGAGTGACTCGAGCGCCGCGGTCCAGCGGTCGGACTCCCACCCGTGCTTGTGCCCGATCGAGTCGAGCTCCGGCACGTAGAGGTAGACGAGCGACCGGCCGGACGCCGTCGCCGCCAGTGCGGCGTCGACCCGCTGCGCGATGCTGTCGGCTGCGGTGTACCGGGCACCGCCGAGCACGTTCGCGGTCATCCCCGAGGACTCGTAGCGGGCCGGACCGACCACCACGGGCTCGATGCCGAGCGCGCTGGCCTCGGTGAAGACGGTGTCGGCGAGCAGCCAGCCCGTCGGCACCTCGGAGTCCCAGCCGGACAGCAGGTTGACCACCCGCTCGCCCTCGGGCTCCCACCCGCTGTAGCCGACCACGCCGTGCGTGCCGGGCGAGCGGCCGGTCGTCAGGGTGCTGAGCGCCGCGGCGGTCGTCGTCGGGAACCCGCTGCGCAGGCGCTTGAGGGTGCCGCCGCCGGTGGCGGCGGTGAGCCAGCGGGCGTGCCCGGCGCGGGCCGACAGGGCGGACGATCCGAGGCCGTCGACCAGCACGACGACGACCGAGCGGGCGGGACGGAGGGTGATCCGTGCCTCCCGGCCGGTGGTGCGCAACCACGTGTCGTCGGCGGCACCGAGCGCGACGAGGCAACTCGGCAGCACGTCGGCGAGGTTCGCGGTGGTGTCTGGGGCGCTCGGTACGCTGGGGGGCACCCCACGATCCTCCCAGAAAGGTCCCATGGCACGCACGGAAGCAGTCGGCCTGCCCGACGGTGAGCGCATCGAGGACGTCGACGTCTCCGAGGAGATGCAGGGTTCGTTCCTCGAGTACGCGTACTCCGTCATCTACTCGCGGGCCCTGCCGGACGCGCGCGACGGCCTCAAGCCGGTGCAGCGACGCATCCTCTACCAGATGGCGGAGATGGGGCTCCGTCCGGACCGTGGGCACGTGAAGAGCGCCCGCGTCACCGGCGAGGTGATGGGCAAGCTGCACCCGCACGGCGACGGCGCGATCTACGACGCCCTCGTGCGCCTGGCGCAGCCCTTCACGATGCGTGTGCCGCTGGTCGACGGGCACGGCAACTTCGGGTCGCTCGACGACGGCCCCGCGGCCGCCCGGTACACCGAGGCCCGTCTGGCCGAGCCGTCGATGGCGATGACCGAGGGCCTGGGCGAGGACGTCGTCGACTTCGTCCCGAACTACGACAACCAGATCATGCAGCCGGGCGTGCTGCCGGCGGCGTTCCCGAACCTGCTCGTCAACGGCGCCTCGGGCATCGCGGTCGGCATGGCGACGAACATGGCGCCGCACAACCTGGGCGAGGTCGTCGAGGCCGCGAAGCACCTGCTCCTGAACCCGACGGCGACCCTCGAGGAACTGATGGAGTTCGTGCCGGGCCCGGACCTGCCGTCCGGTGGCACGATCGTCGGGCTCTCCGGGGTCCGCGACGCCTACGCGACGGGCCGCGGCTCGTTCCGCACCCGGGCGAAGGTGTCCGTCGAGAACCTCACGCCGCGCAAGGTCGGCCTCGTCGTCACGGAGCTGCCGTACCTGGTCGGCCCCGAACGCGTGATCGAGAAGATCAAGGACGGCGTCCAGGCGAAGAAGCTCGTCGGCATCTCCGACGTCAACGACCTGACGGACCGGAACCACGGGCTGCGGCTGGTCATCGGCATCAAGTCCGGCTTCAACCCGACGGCCGTGCTCGAGCAGCTCTACAAGCACACCCCGCTCGAGGACGGCTTCGGCATCAACAACGTCGCGCTCGTGCAGGGATCACCGCGCACGCTCGGCCTGCGCGAACTGCTCGACGTCTACGTGCAGCACCGGCTCGACGTGGTCACCCGGCGCTCCCGGTACCGGCTCGCCCGTCGGAAGGAACGGCTGCACCTCGTCGAGGGTCTGCTCATCGCGATCCTCGACATCGACGAGGTCATCGAGGTCATCCGCTCGTCCGACGACTCCGAGGCTGCACGGACGAAGCTGCAGGACGTCTTCGACCTGTCCGAGGTGCAGGCCGAGTACATCCTCGAGCTGCGACTGCGGCGCCTGACGAAGTTCTCGCGCCTCGAGCTCGAGGGCGAGCGCGACCAGCTCCTCGCCGACATCGCCGCGCTCGAGGAACTGCTGGCGTCCGACGCCCGCCTCCGTGCCCAGGTGGCGGTCGAGCTGACCGAGGTCTCCGACCGGTTCGCCACGCCGCGCCGCACCCTGCTCACCGAGGCCGATGCACCGGTGCGCGGTGGCCGCAAGGCCGCGGTCGACCCCGAGTCGCTGCAGATCGCCGACGCTCCGTGCCGTGTGCTGCTCTCGACCACCGGTCGACTCGTGCGGGTGGACATCCCCTCCTCGGACCTCGGGATCGTGCGGGTGCCGAAGCGGTCGAAGCACGACGCGGTCCGCTCGACCGTCGTGTCCACGGTCCGTGGGCAGGTCGGTGCGCTGACCTCGACCGGCCGCGTGCTGCGGTTCTCCCCCGTCGACGTCCCCGCGGTGCCGCCGGCGTCCGTCCGGCTCGACGCCGGCGTGCGGGTGTCCGACTACCTCGGGATCGCTCGCACCGAGTCCGTCGTCGCACTCGTCGACCTGTCCGCAGGGGCGGGCGACTCGCTCGCCATCGGCACCGCGCAGGGCGTCGTGAAACGCGTCGCGACCGGCGCCTGGCCGGACAAGGACGAGTTCGTCGCCATCGGGCTGAAGCCGAAGGACACCGTCGTCGGGGCCGCGCAGGCGCCGGAGTCGGACGACCTCGTGTTCATCACGTCGAACGCGCAGCTGCTGCGGTTCCCGGCCTCGGGCGTCCGACCACAGGGGCTGCCCGCGGGCGGCGTCGCCGGGGTCTCCCTGGCTTCCGGCGCATCGGTGATCTGGTTCGGGTCCGTGGCGCTGTCCGAGGACGCAGTGGTCGCCACCGTGTCGACGGCGTCGGGGGCGCTGCCCGGCACGGACCCCGGACGGGCGAAGGTCTCGGCGTTCTCGGAGTTCCCCGCGAAGGGCCGTGCGACGCAGGGAGTGCGGGCGCACGCGTTCCTCAAGGGCGAGGACGGTCTGACCGTGGCGTGGGCCGGCATCGCGCCGCCGCACGCCGTCGGGTCGGACGGAGCCGCGCGGACCCTGCCCGACTGGCTGTCGAAGCGCGACGGGTCGGGAGCGCCGCTCGAGGCCGTGATCGGCTCGATCGGCGGCAGCGCAGCAGCCCTGGACGGTACCGCGGGCGAGGCGTAGGCGGGGTCCCGCCCGCCGCTGCGCGCGAGTGTGCGGCCGCCGTGTTCCCGCCTTGGTCGCACGACTTGCCGTCCCGCGCCGCTGGTGCCGACGTGTCGTGCGACCTGAGCGTCGGCACGCGGCGTGTCACGCGCCCGGAGGGTCGACCTGACGGCCGGGAGGCGCGGTGGCCGTCATCGCCTCGCCTCCCGTCCGCCAGCTGGTCCCTCGAGACGCCCGGGACGCCGCGAGACGCCGTGGGATCCACGAGACGAGGCCGAGTTCGCGAGACGCCGCCGGATCCGGCGGCGTCTCGGCACGACGACGGCGTCTCGTCCGGCCGGCGGTGTCTCGGCCAGACAGCAGAGGGCGAGAACCGTCGGCCAGCGCGAGTCTCGGGCCGTGCGCCGCCGCCAGGCGCCGCTTCGCGCTGCGGCCGTGCGCCGCCGCTGAGCGCCACTTCGCGCTGCCGCTGGGCGCCGCGCTCCGCGTCGCCGCCGCCGGGCGCCGCGCTCCGCGTCGCCGCCGGGCGCCGCGCTCCGCGTCGCCGCCGGGCGCCGCGCCGCCGCCGCTACGCGTCGATGCGGTCGCGGTCGAGGCCCTCGCCGGCCAGGATGAACTCCTTGCGCGGCGCGACGTCGTTGCCCATCAGCAGCTCGAACACCTTCGCGGCGCTCTCGGCATCGGTCACGTTCACCCGACGGAGCGTGCGGTGCGCCCGGTCCATCGTGGTCTCGGCGAGCTGGTCGGCGTCCATCTCCCCCAGGCCCTTGTACCGCTGGATCGGCTCCTGGTACTTCTTGCCCTGCTTCGCGAGCTTCTTCAGCACCGCCTGCAGCTCGGCCTCGGAGTAGGTGTAGAGCGTGTCGTTCGGCTTGCCGCGGTTCACCACGACGACCCGGTGCAGCGGCGGCACGGCGGCGAACACCCGGCCCTGCTCGATCATCGGTCGCATGTACCGGAAGAACAGCGTCAGCAGGAGCGTGCGGATGTGGGCACCGTCGACGTCGGCGTCCGACATGATGATGATCTTGCCGTAGCGGGCCTGGTCGATCTCGAACGAGCGGCCGGAGCCGGCGCCGATGACCTGGATGATCGAGGCGCACTCCGTGTTGGACAGCATGTCCGACACCGAGGCCTTCTGCACGTTGAGGATCTTGCCGCGGATGGGCAGCAGCGCCTGGTACTCGCTGTTGCGGGCGAGCTTGGCGGTGCCGAGCGCGGAGTCGCCCTCGACGATGAAGAGCTCCGTACCCTCGGCGTCCTGCTTGCGGCAGTCGGCGAGCTTGGTCGGCAACGAGGAGTTCTCCAGCGCGTTCTTGCGCCGCTGCGTCTCCTTGTGCGCCCGCGCCGAGATGCGGGTCTTCATCTCGGCGACGACCTTCTCGAGCAGGGTCGCGGCCTGCGCCTTCTCGGTGCGCTGTGTCGAGGTGAGGACGTCGGTGAGCTGCTTCGCCACGACCTGGTCGACGATCTTCCGGACCGCGGGGGTGCCGAGGACCTCCTTCGTCTGCCCCTCGAACTGCGGCTCGGGCAGGCGGACGGTCAGCACGGCGGTGAGGCCTGCGAGCACGTCGTCCTTCTCGAGCTTGTCCTGCCCGACCTTGAGCTTGCGGGCGTTCGCCTCGACCTGCGTGCGCACGGCCTTGACGACGCCCGACTCGAAGCCGGTCAGGTGCGTGCCGCCCTTCGGCGTCGCGATGATGTTGACGAAGCTCCGCTCGACGGTCTCGTACCCGCTGCCCCACCGCATCGCGATGTCGACCTCGCAGGTCCGCTCGACCGAGGTGGACACCATGTGCCCCTTGTCGTCGAGCATCGGAACGGTCTCCGTGAAGGTCCCGGTGCCCTGGATGCGCCAGACGTCGGTGACCGCGGAGTCGACCGCCAGGTGCTCGACGAACTCGCTGATGCCGCCCTCGTACCGGAAGCGCTCGATGACCGGACCGGGCGCGACCGTCGTCCCGGTCGCCTCGGCACGCTGGGCGGCAGCCTCGATGGACGCGGCCCGTTCGTCGGTGATCGTGATGCCGAGCCCGGGCACCAGGAAGGCGGTCTGGCGGGCGCGGTTGACCAGGTCGCCCGTGCTGAAACGGGCGTCCGTGGTGAAGATCTGTCGGTCCGCCCAGTACCGGATGCGGGACCCGGTGACCCCCTTCTTCACCTTGCCGACGACACGGAGCTCACTGCCCGAGGTGAACGGGGTGAAGGGCGCATCCGGCCCGTCACCGGCGAAGGTGCCGGGCTCACCCCGGTGGAAGGACATCGCGTAGGTCTTGCCACCGCGGTCGACCTCGACGTCGAGGCGCTCCGACAGCGCGTTCACGACCGAGGCACCCACGCCGTGCAGGCCACCGGAGGCCGCGTACGATCCGGACCCGAACTTGCCGCCGGCGTGCAGCTTCGTGAACACGACCTCGACCCCGGTCAGGCCGGTCTTCGGTTCCACGTCCACAGGGATGCCGCGGGCGGTGTCGCGGACCTCGACGGAGCCGTCGGCGTGCAGCACGACCCCGATCTCGTCGCCGTGACCCGCGAGCGCTTCGTCGACGGAGTTGTCGATGATCTCCCACAGGCAGTGCATGAGCCCGCGCGAGTCCGTCGAGCCGATGTACATGCCCGGACGCTTCCGAACCGCCTCGAGCCCTTCGAGGACGGAGAGGTGTCGTGCAGAGTAGTCGGAGCTCACATCCCGATGGTACCGAGGGGCACCGACAGCCAGACCGCCGGACAGCGGCGCGGCTCGGACTGGGGACAACCGCTCCGCGCTCAGCGAAACAGGCGGTCCGGGATGCACGGCTCCCAGCCACCACGTGTTCAAATGGTGGTCCACCCGCACCACCTGCGATCCGTGAGGAGCACAGCAATGACCCAGACCGTGCAGGACCTCTCCATCGACGAAGCCAGCAGCCACCAGCTCACCGCCGCTGACCGCTGCGACAGCTGCGGAGCGCAGGCGTACATCCGCGCCACCATGGCCAGCGGCGAGCTCTACTTCTGCGCCCACCACGGCGCCGAGTTCAAGGAGAAGCTCGCAGCCACCGCGCTCGAGTGGCACGACGAGAGCAGCCGACTCCACGAGTCGAAGTAGTCGTCACCAGACGGACGAACGGGAGGCGCGGGGGCCCCAGGCCCCCCGCCACCC
>NZ_JAMAYF010000217.1:0-393 GCF_023712445.1 Curtobacterium sp. P97
GCACCCCGCGACCCCTCGCGACGGGCGGGCCCGGCACCGGCGCCCCGGCCACCGCACCCGCGCCCGGCCCCGCGGATGCCGAGGCAGCGAGCACCCCGGCCCCGGGCGGCACGGAGCCCACCCGGCGCGCCGCCGTGGTCGCCCCCGCGACCCCGTCGTCGGTGGTCGGCGTCGCAGCGGCGGCGACCTCCGGGTCGGCGGCGACCGCCGCGCCGGCCGGGTCGACCCCGACCCCGGCGGCCGACGCCGTGCCCGCGACCACATCGGCCGGCGTCGTGGGCGGCCCCGCGCCCGCCACGACCGACAGCAGCACGGGCGGCAGCACGGGCGGCAGCACAGCCGCGGCCGGCCCCGGCGACGGCCCCGGCGGCGGCCCCGGCGGCGGCCCCGGCG
>NZ_JAMAYF010000218.1:0-392 GCF_023712445.1 Curtobacterium sp. P97
GCGTAACATCTTGATACACAAGGGGATTCGATCCACGGACCTTGACCGGTCAATGGTGTGGCACCGGAACGGTTGTCGAACCGCTCGCCACGCACCCGCAACGCACCCGGCCGGCGGCCGGGCGGTTCTCCACAGATTGTGTTGGCAAGCTTGTGGATATCCTGCGTATCGGGCACCTAACTGGTTGAGCGCACGGGGTTTTGTGCCGCGTCTGCCAAATCGGGCAGCGCCCGCGCCGCCCGTGCATCAATGGCGGTCGAGCCCGCCGCGCAATTCGCTCGCCTTGTCGCGCAACGCTTCGTAGCCCGAACGCGCATGCTCGGGCAGGTCGGGATCGCCGATCAGTGCGCCGAGCGTTTCGATCAGGCTGAACAGGATGCCTTTCGCCGCGC
>NZ_JAMAYF010000219.1:0-391 GCF_023712445.1 Curtobacterium sp. P97
CTTCAAGCTGGCGGAGGACGCCCAGCTCTTCGCGGGTCGTGTCTTCGGAGATCCGGGCGTAGAGGACTACGCGGGTTGTTCGGGAGGTCGTTGGCATGTGTTGCACTTTACCGTCCTTCGCCCTTTCCCGGTGGGGTCGGCAACACGAAGAACTCGGGCCAGAGCTTCGAGTCGCTCTTCCGCGACGTCACCGAACGGGTGTTCGACGTCTACGACGACGACACCTGGGTCTACCCGGGACACGGGAACGACACGACCCTCGGGGTCGAGCGGCCGCACCTCGACGAGTGGCGCGCCCGCGGCTGGTGACCGGGCGGTCAGTGAGGTCGGTGAGGTTGGTCAGGTCGATCAGCGCGCCGGGGGCTTCCAGAGCACCATGACGCGGCGGTTG
>NZ_JAMAYF010000220.1:0-390 GCF_023712445.1 Curtobacterium sp. P97
CCGCCGGGCAGCTGCGCGTGGACGGCGCCACCGCGGCGGTCGAGTCGGTGCTGACCGCCCCCGCGCACCGCGGGCGCGGCCTGGGCGACGCCGTGCTGGACCGCCTGCTGGTCGAGGCCGGGCGGGCCGGGTGCGACCTGGCGGTGCTCGAGGCCGACGCCGGCGACTGGCCGCGGCGGTGGTACGCCCGCCGTGGGTTCGTCGACGTCGGGGTGACGCGGACGGCCACCCGGCCGGCTCAGGCCGGGACGAGCCAGCTCAGCAGCAGGTAGGCCACCACCGCCGCGGGCAGCAGCGAGTCCATGCGGTCCATGAGGCCGCCGTGGCCGGGCAGCAGGGTGCCCATGTCCTTGATGCCGAGGTCGCGCTTGATGAGCGACTCGCCGAGGT
>NZ_JAMAYF010000221.1:0-390 GCF_023712445.1 Curtobacterium sp. P97
GGCATGCTCAAGCCCGAGTACGAAGAGGTGCAGCTGGGCCGTGCCGAGGTCCGCGAGGTCTTCCGCGTCCCGAGGATCGGCAACGTCGCGGGTTCGCTGGTGCGCAGCGGCACGATCGTGCGCAACAGCAAGGCCCGGCTCATCCGCGACGGTGCGGTCGTCGCCGACAACCTGTCGGTCGACTCGCTGCGCCGCTTCAAGGACGACGCGACCGAGGTCCGCGAGGGCTACGAGTGCGGTATCGGCCTGGGGTCGTTCAACGACATCAAGGTCGACGACGTCATCGAGACGTTCGAGCTGCGCGAGAAGCCCCGGGTGTGACCCACGCAGCAGGTCGGCGGATGATGGGTCGGTGTTCACCGGCTCGTTGACCGCCGACCTGCTGCTGGG
>NZ_JAMAYF010000222.1:0-390 GCF_023712445.1 Curtobacterium sp. P97
GATTAAAGGTACCGCGTTTGAAGGTAAATCACTGGAAGAGATTATTCGCAGCTCTGAAGGTGGCGTATTCAACAACGCAGCTCAGGTCTGGAACCATACTTTCTACTGGAACTGCCTGGCACCGAACGCCGGTGGCGAACCGACTGGAAAAGTCGCTGAAGCTATCGCCGCATCTTTTGGCAGCTTTGCCGATTTCAAAGCGCAGTTTACTGATGCAGCGATCAAAAACTTTGGTTCTGGCTGGACCTGGCTGGTGAAAAACAGCGATGGCAAACTGGCTATCGTTTCAACCTCTAACGCGGGTACTCCGCTGACCACCGATGCGACTCCGCTGCTGACCGTTGATGTCTGGGAACACGCTTATTACATCGACTATCGCAATGCACGTCC
>NZ_JAMAYF010000223.1:0-389 GCF_023712445.1 Curtobacterium sp. P97
GTGTCACCGCGCTCATCACGGTCATCACGGTGGCCGTCGAGCTGGTGCTCGGCTTCGCGCTGGCGCTGGTGATGAACAAGGCGCTGCAGGCGATCCGGCCGGTGCTGCGGGCCGCGATCCTCATCCCCTACGCCGTCATCACGGTGGTGTCGGCGTTCGCCTGGCAGTTCGCCTTCGACATCAACACCGGGTTCGTGAACAGCTGGTTCGCCTGGCTGCCGGGGGTCTCGCCGACCACCGACTGGTTCGGTGACTTCGGCACGTCGCTGTTCGTGATCTGCCTGGCCGAGATCTGGAAGACCACCCCGTTCATCTCGCTGCTCCTGCTGGCCGGCCTGGCCCAGGTGCCGGAGGTGCTGCAGGAGGCCGCCCAGGTCGACGGCGCCACC
>NZ_JAMAYF010000224.1:0-389 GCF_023712445.1 Curtobacterium sp. P97
GAGCACGTTCAACGCCGGAAGCGGTGCGTTATAGCTTACCTCTTCGTGCGTGCCTTTGATGGCGTTGTTCTGGTATGACTCGATATGTTCGAAACGCATACCCGGCGTGATGGTCCAGTTGCCGATGTCGATTTTGTCATCCAGATACCAGGCGTGCGCCTCGGTGCCGGAACGCGTGTCGCGGTCGTAAGGGCTTGAGCCGGACGGCAACTGCCCGCTGCTGGTGGCGGTGTAGTAACGCATTTCATGCGTTGATTCATTCACATAGCGATAGCCCACGCCCACTTCGTGCGCGCGGAAGGGCCGATCATAAAGCTCTGGCTGTAGCGTGGCTCAATACCGCGCACCCAGTAGTTACGCGGCGAGAGGGTGATGCGTTTGCCTTGCTC
>NZ_JAMAYF010000225.1:0-389 GCF_023712445.1 Curtobacterium sp. P97
GTCGCCGAGTGCCGGGTCGCGCTTCGCCCGGCCGGCCGCCAGCGGGGCGCCCCAGACGTCGGCGGCCTTCTCGGGGTGGAAGAAGATCGGCTCCCAGACCTCCGCGATCTCGGCGGCGAGCTCGACGTTCTTCGGCCCGATGGCGGCCAGCATCACCGGGATGCGCTCGCGGACCGGGGTGTTGATGAGCTTGAGCGGTTTGCCCAGGCCGGTGCCCTGGTCGGCCGGGAGCGGGATCGTGTACTTCGGGCCGGCGTGCTCGAGCCGCTCACGCCGCCAGACCGAGCGGCAGATCTCGACCACCTCGCGGGTGCGGGCCAGCGGTGCGTCGTACGGGACGCCGTGCCAGCCCTCGACGACCTGGGGGCCCGACGCGCCCAGGCCCAAGG
>NZ_JAMAYF010000226.1:0-389 GCF_023712445.1 Curtobacterium sp. P97
GTGCCGAAGGAGCAGGTCGCCCGGGTGCACGCGAGCTCCGGCACCACCGGCAAGCCCACCGTCGTCGGCTACACCCGCCAGGACATCGACACCTGGGCCACCGTCATGGCCCGCTCGATCCGCGCCGCCGGCGGGCGCAGCGGCGACATGCTGCACAACGCCTACGGCTACGGCCTGTTCACCGGCGGGCTGGGCGCGCACTACGGCGCCGAGGCCCTGGGCTGCACCGTCGTCCCGATCTCGGGCGGCATGACCCCGCGGCAGGTGCAGCTGATCGGCGACTTCGGCCCCCGGATCATCATGGTCACGCCCAGCTACATGCTCGCGCTGGTCGACGAGTTCGAGCGGCAGGGCGTCGACCCCCGCTCGTCGTCGCTGCAGATCGGCAT
>NZ_JAMAYF010000022.1:0-27353 GCF_023712445.1 Curtobacterium sp. P97
CGGCGGCGGCGCGCCGGGCGCGGCGCGGCGGCGGCGCGGCCCGCGCGGCGCGCGGCGCGTCAGGACCGGCCGCCGCCGACCGTCGCGACCGGCGCCGTCGAGCGCACCGCGTCGTACGACCCCACGGCGGGGTCGGCGCCGTAGCGCTCCCGCAGCCCGCGCGACCCGAGCAGCAGGTTGAGCAGGATCGCGGCGATCGCTCCGGCCGAGATGCCCGAGTCGAACACGAGCGTGAACCACGTCGGGAACGCCCCGTAGATCTCCGGCGCGACGGTCGGCAGCAGCGCGATCGCGAGCGGCAGCGCCACGACGAGCACGTTCCGGTTGTCGAACCGCACCTTGGAGAGCGTCCGGATGCCGCTCGCCGCGACCATGCCGAACAGGGCGACCCCGGCACCGCCGAGCACCGCGTGCGGCACCGCCTCGACGACCGCTGCGACCTTCGGCACGAGCCCGAGCACGACGAGCATGCCGCCGGCGGCCGTCGCCACGTACCGCGAGCGCACCCCGGTCAGGGCCACCAGCCCGACGTTCTGCGCGAACGCCGTGTACGGGAACGTGTTGAAGACGCCGCCGAGCACGGTACCGAGGCCGTCGGCCCGCAGTCCGTCGGCCAGCGTGCGGCGCGACACCGGACGGTCGACGACCTCGCCGACGGCCACCATGTCGCCCGTGGTCTCGGTCATGATGACGAGCCCGACGACGAGCATCGACACGATCGACGCGAGGTCGAACGTCGGCAGCCCGAAGTGGAACGGCGTGACGACGGCGAACCAGGCGGCGTCGCCGATCCCCGACCCGGCGACCATGCCGGGGACGAACAGCGCCGCGACGGTGCCGAGGACGAGCCCGAACAGCACCGAGACCCGCGCGAGCCCGCGCGGCGCGAAGCGCTCGACGAGCACGACGGCCAGCAGCACGCCGGCCGCGAAGGCCACGTCGAGCGGATCGGCAGCGCCGTCCTCCCCACCGTCGGTGATCCACCCGGCGGCGACGCTCGTGAGCGAGACGCCGATGATCAGGATCACGGTGCCGGTGACGATCGGCGGGAACAGCCGCACGAGCTGCGAGAACCACGGCGCCACGAGCACCATGAACACCCCGCAGGCGATCGTCGCCCCGTAGACCGCGGTGATGCCGTGCGCACTGCCGATCGCGATCATCGGACCGACGGCGGCGAAGGTCACGCCCTGCACGAGCGGCAGGCGGACCCCGAAGCGCCAGAAGCCGACGGACTGCACGATGGTCGCCAGCCCGGCGACGAACAGGTCGGCGCTGATCAGGAAGGCCAGGTCGGCCCGGTCGAACCCGAGCGCCCCACCGACGATGAGCGGGACGGCGACCGCCCCGGCGTACATCGCCAGGACGTGCTGCAGGCCCAGCGGCAGGAGCCGACCGAGCGGCGGGACCGTGTCCACCCCGTCCGGTCCGGTGGTCGTGCGTGGTGGTGTCGTGCTGGTCATGGTGCCCCCGTCGCGGTGCCGGTCACGTGTCACCTCGACGCTAGGGAGCCCCTGTTTCCGCCCCGTGACGAGCACGGGTCGCGCGCGTCACGCACCGCGACCCCGGAACGCGCGTTCCGGAGCGACCGCCGACACCGTGACGAACGGGAGGCGCGGCGTCGGCCGACACCGCGCCTCCCGTCCGTCTCCTGGTCGCGTCAGCGACCGATGGACGACATGTCGGGGTACCGGTCACCGGTCGGCACGGGCAGCGCCGACAGGCGCGCGAGCTGGTCGGCGGAGAGCGTCACGTCGGCGGCGCCCACGTTCTCCTCGAGCCGCGAGACCCGCTTGGTGCCGGGGATCGGCACGACGTCGTCGCCCTGCGCGAGGAGCCAGGCGAGCGCCACCTGCCCGGGCTTCGCGCCGACCTCGTCGGCGATCGCCGTGACGGCGTCGACGATCCGCATGTTCTCGGCGAACGCCTGCTCCGCGAAGCGGGGGTTCTGGCGGCGGAAGTCGTCCTCGTCCAGGTCGGACGGCTTGGTGATGGCGCCGGTCAGGAAGCCGCGGCCGAGGGGCGAGTACGGCACCAGGCCGATGCCGAGCTCGCGGAGGGTGTCGAGCACGTCGCCCTCCGGGTCGCGCGTCCACAGCGAGTACTCGCTCTGGAGCGCGGTGATCGGGTGCACGGCGTGCGCCCTGCGGATCGTGGCGGCGCTCGCCTCGGAGAGCCCGATGTGGCGGATCTTGCCCTCCTGCACGAAGCCGGCGAGCTGTCCGACCACGTCCTCGATCGGGACGGCCGGGTCGACGCGGTGCTGGTAGTAGAGGTCGATGTGGTCGGTGCCGAGGCGGCGGAGCGAGCCCTCGAGCGCCTCGCGGACGGACTCGGGTGCGCTGGAGATGCCGCGCTGCTGCGTGGGGGTCTGCTCGCCGGCCTCGTGCCGGTAGAGGCCGAACTTGGTGGCGATGACGACCTGGTCGCGGCGGTCGCCGAGGGCACGACGGAGGAGCTCCTCGTTCGTGTACGGGCCGTAGGCCTCGGCGGTGTCGAAGAGCGTGACGCCGAGGTCGATCGCGCGGTGGATCGTGCGGATCGACTCGTCGTCGTCAGTGCCGGCGCCCGTGTAGAAGGCGCTCATGCCCATGGTGCCGAGGCCGACGGAGCCGACCTCGAGGTCTGCGAGCTTGCGTGTCTGCATGGGTGCAGGTCTACTCCTGCCGGCACCTCGTCAGGGAGGTACCGGCACGGCTACGCTGAGGGCACGGACAGTGTCCGCGACGGAAGGGGAACGTCATGACCGTGGTCTGGATCGTCATCGGCCTCGTGGTGGTCGTCGCCGCCCTGCTCGTCGTGCTCGAGGTGCAGAACGCCCGGCGTCGGAAGGCCCTGGCGCACCTGGAGCCCGTCGACCCGCGCGTCGGGGAGCGCGCGATGTCCGAGGCATCCGGGGAGCACGCGATCATCGAAGGCGTGGCGAAGTCGGCACACCCGGGGATCAGCGGCGCCGGGGGCGGCCCGCTCGGCTGAACCGCCCCGACCAGGCGGTTGCAGGTTCCGCTGCACGGTGTTGCACTCGACACCGGACGCGCTCGTGCGGTTCCTCCAACGGGATCGGACGCACAGCCCGGCACTGGTGTGATCGACCCGTGAACCTGTACCTCCGGCTCTTCCTCCTCGGCCTGCGCCTCCGGCTGGCCGCCCTGCGACCGGGGCGGCGCCCCTCGCTGTGGGACGAGGCCCGCACGCCCTTCCGCGTGCTGCCGACGGACCTGGACACGCTGCGGCACATGAACAACGGCCGGTACCTGACGCTGATGGACCTCGGCCGCTACGACCTGCTGTACGGGTCCGGCTTCTGGCAGGAGTCCGCCCGCCGCGGCTGGTACGCCGTCGTCGCTGCGCAGACGATCACGTACAAGCGCTCCCTGACGCTCGGGGAACGTTTCACCCTGCACACCCGGGTGCTCGGCGTCGACGAGCGCGCCGTGTACATGGAGCAGACCTTCGTCCGGCAGGGCGCGGTCGTCGCTCGGGCGGTCGTCCAGGCACGGTTCCTGCGGCGCGAGGGCGGCCAGGTGACACCCGACGACGTGGTGGCCGCGGCGGGCGGCGCGGCGCGGGACCTCACGCTGCCCGGCTGGGTGCACGAGTGGGCCGACGCCGTGCGGATCAGCAGCGGCGGCGGCGTTCGCTGACCGGTCCGCCCGCGGCCGCGGTGCCCGTCCTACGATGACGGCGTGGACGACGACGACCTGGTGCTCCCCGACGCAGCCGCCTGGCGTGCCTGGCTCGACGAGCACGAGGACGATCCCGACGGCGTCTGGCTGGTGCTCGCCAAGAAGGGCACGACGGAGCCGACGTCGCTGACGTACGACCAGGCGCTCGACGAGGCCCTGTGCTCGGGGTGGATCGACGGGCAGAAGCGCGGCCGGGACACGGCGACCTTCCGGCAGCGCTTCACCCCGCGCCGCCGGGCGTCGCTCTGGTCCCAGCGCAACATCGGGCTCGTCGCGGCACTCGAGGACGCCGGCCGCATGCGCCCACGCGGTCGCGCCGAGGTCGACCGCGCGAAGGGCGACGGACGGTGGGACCGCGCCTACGCCGGAGCGGCGACCGCCACCGTGCCCGACGACCTGCGGGCCGCGCTCGACGCCGCACCCGCTGCGGCCGCGCTGTTCGCCGAGCTCGACGCGACGAACCGGTACGCCGTGCTGCACCGGGTCGTCACGGCACCGAGCGTCTCCGCACGGGCGAACCGGATCGCGAAGCTCGTCGCCGGGCTCGCGACCGGCGAGACGCCGTACCCACGCCCGGGTCGTTGACCAGGGCCCCCGCGCTGCCCGTCGCACGCGCCAGGGGGACACCGATCCAGCAACGGGTCACTCCACGGGCGTAGACCGGGGTCATGACCACTGGTACCGACACCACGAACCGTCCTGCCGCCGCCTCGGGCACGTTCCGCATCGGCGGTGACCTCGAGGTCCACCGCCTGGGCTACGGCACCATGCAGCTCACCGGCCCGGGCGTCTGGGGGCCGCCGAAGGACCACGACGAGGCCGTCCGTGTCCTCAAGCGCGCGGTCGACCTCGGCGTCGACTTCTTCGACACGGCCGACTCCTACGGCCCGTACGTCGCCGAGGAGCTGCTCCGTGAAGCCCTGCACCCCTACGGCGACGACATCGTCATCGCGACCAAGGCCGGCCTGACCCGCACCGGCCCGAACGAGTGGCCGCCGGTCGGCCGCCCGGAGTACCTCCGCCAGGAGGCCGAGATGAGCCTCCGCCGCCTCGGCCTCGAGCGCATCGACCTGTTCCAGCTGCACCGCATCGACCCGAAGGTCCCGCTCGAGGACCAGATCGGCGAGCTGAAGAAGCTGCAGGACGAGGGCAAGATCCGCCACATCGGCCTGTCCGAGGTCTCCGTCGACGACGTGAAGGCCGCGCAGGAGCACGCCGAGATCGTCACCGTCCAGAACCTCTACAACCTGCAGAAGCGCGACGCCGAGGAGCTCCTCGACTGGTCCGAGGAGCAGGGCATCGGCTTCATCCCGTGGTTCCCGCTCGCGACCGGTGGACTGACCGGCGAGGACTCGCCGCTCACCGAGATCGCGCAGCGCAAGGGCGCCACGCCGGCACAGCTCGCGCTCGCGTGGCTGCTGAAGCGCTCGCCCGTGATGCTGCCGATCCCGGGCACCTCGAGCGTCGACCACCTCGAGGACAACATGCAGGGCGCGACGATCGAGCTCACGGACGAGGAGTTCGCGGAGCTGTCGAAGCTGGGGGAGTGACCCCACCAGGCACCGGACGGGAGGCCCGTGGCGACACCGCCACGGGCCTCCCGTCACGTCTCGTGACCACTTCGTGACCCGCCCGGGCTTGTCGGGGGCTACCCGGTATGTGCATACTCGGTATGTCCGAGACGGACCGACACGGGGGAGTCACGATGAGCGTCAAGATGGGCGTACTCGCGCTGCTGGTGGGAGGACCCGGGTACGGGTACCAGCTCCGGGGCGAGTTCGAGCACCGCACCGGGGGGAGCTGGCCGCTCAACATCGGCCAGGTCTACACGACGCTCGACCGTCTCGAACGGGACGGACTCGTGGCCCGCGGCGACGCCGACGACGACGGACACGTCGTCTACACGGCGACCGACGCGGGCCGCGAGGAGGTCGCACGCTGGTTCAGCGAGCCGGTGCCCGCGAAGCGCGGTCGCGACGAGCTCGCGATCAAGTTCGCGCTCGCCGTCACGGTCCCCGGCATCGACGTCCCTCGACTGGTGCAGGTGCAGCGCGCCTCGGCGATGCGTGCACTGCAGGACCTGACGCGGCTGAAGCGCTCCGCCGACCCGTCGGAGGACCTGGCGTGGTCCCTCGTCCTCGAGTCGATGGTCTTCCAGGCCGAGGCCGAGGTCCGGTGGCTCGACCACGTGGAGACCTCCGTCGCGCGGTACATGCCGCCGGCGGCACATGTACCGAAGGCACCGGTCGAGCCCATCGCCGACACGGCACACGAGGGCGTCCGATGAGCGCCGCCGACTCCGATGCGCTCCTCACCCTCGATGCCGTCAGCGTCCAGTACGGCTCCGGTGAGCGATCCGTAACCGCACTGGCGGGTGTCGACCTGACGATCCGACGAGGAGAGATGGTCGCCGTGATGGGGACCTCCGGGTCCGGCAAGTCGACCCTCCTCGCGTGTGCCGGAACGCTGCTGCCGCCCACCAGCGGCGAGGTGCGCATCGGCGGCGAGTGGGTCTCCGACCGCCCGGCGCGGGAGCTCGCGGCGCTGCGTCGACGCCTCGTGGGGTTCGTGTTCCAGGACTTCAACCTCATCCCGTCCCTCACGGCGGTCGAGAACGTCGCCCTCCCGCTCGAGCTCGACGGGTGGAAGGCGAGCAAGGCCCGCCGCGCGGCCGAACTCGCGCTCGAGAACGTCGAGCTCGGTGACCGCGCCGACGCCTTCCCCGACGACCTGTCCGGCGGGCAGCAGCAACGCGTCGCCATCGCCCGTGGCGTCGTCGGTGACCGGCGACTGGTGCTGGCGGACGAGCCGACCGGTGCGCTCGACTCGCAGACCGGCGAGGTGGTGCTCCGGATGCTCCGCCGGCACGTCGACAACGGTGCGGGTGCCCTGCTCGTGACGCACGACGCACGGCACGCCGCCTGGGCGGACCGGGTCGTCTTCCTGCGCGACGGTCGGGTCGTCGACGAGACGGTCTACGCCGGCGTCGAGTCGCTCGTCGGCCGAGCAGCCTCGTGAGGCTCTGGCCGGCGCTCCGACTCGGTCGCCGCCTGGCCTTCGCGAAGACCGGCCGCGCGGTGCTGATCGTGTCGCTCATCGGCATCCCCACCGCGGGGTTCGCGGCGGCGGCCGTGGTCATCCAGTCCACACTGCCCACCGTGCAGGAGCAACTCCGGTACGACCTCGGCCACGCAGCCGCCCAGATGCGCCTGTCCGGCCCGGACCTGCCCGGGATGCGGCAGGACCCCCTGCAGTGGCAGCTGACCGACTCGGCGCGGGACAGCCCGGTGACGAGGGCGGACGAGGACTCCCCCTGGGCCGACCTGCTCGACCACGTGCCGGCGGGAGCCGAGGCGATCCCGGTCCGGACCACGCAGGTCGTCGTCGCCGGCCCGGGGGTGCCCGTCGCCGTCTCCGCGGACGAGGGAGCGACGTGGTCGCCCGACCTCGACGGACACTGGCACGTGCTGTCCGGCCGTGCACCGACCTCCCCCGACCAGGCGATGGTGACCCCCGCGACGCTCGAGCGCCTCCACCTGTCCGTCGGCGACACACTGACGGTGACCGATCCGGTCCGCGAGCGGTTCACCGTCACGGGCACCATGCGCGACGCCGCCTCAGGCCCGGGTGCCCAGGGGGTGTTCCTGCCGCCCGGGTCCCTGCCGGCCGAGCTCCCGTACTCCGTGCAGCGGGGTGGGTCGGACACGACCGTGTTCCTGCCCGAGGTCGCCCCGACGTGGTCGGAGATCCGCGCGCTCAACGCGCACGGGATCGTCGTCGAGTCCCGTCCGGTCGTGCTCGACCCGCCGGCGGACCGACTCGAGGGCGTCCCGACCGAGATGACCGTGAACGCGTACCTCGGTGCCCTGGCGCTGGTCGGGGTGTTCGCCGCCTTCGAGGTCGCACTGCTCGCCGGTGCCGCGTTCCTGGTCGGCACCCGGGCGGACACCCGCACGTACGCGATCGTCACGAGCCTCGGCGGTGAGCGCGGCTTCGTGCGGGCGGTCGTCGCCGGCTCCGGGCTGGTGCTCGGTCTCGTCGGCGCCGTGCTCGGGACGGCCCTGGGCACCGGGATCGGTGTGCTGGCGTTCCACCTGCTCGACGACGGCAACGTCGGGACCTGGCCGGGGCTGCACGTGCCGGCACTCGCCCTCGTCACGATCGCGGCGGTCGCCGTCGTCGCCGGGCTCGTGGCGGCCCTGGTCGCGGCACGTGCAGCGACCAGGATCGACGTCCTCGCGGCCCTCCGCGGGTCCCTGCGCCCCGCTGCACCCCGTCCCCGGGCGGAACGGCGGCGGCGGACCTGGGTCCCCGTGCTGGTCGTCAGCGGGACGGCGATGACACTGGCGTGCGGCGTCGGCGTGCTCCTGCTCAACGACCGACCCGTGCAGCAGGACCGGTGGGCCGTGCTCGCCGGCGTCGGGGTCGCGCTCGGGCCGTGCCTGGTGCAGCTCGGTGTGGCCCTCGCGTCGCCGTGGGTCCTGGCCGGCGTCGCACGGCTCTCGGCGCGCCTCGGTCTGTCCGCCCGGATCGCCGCGCGGGACGCTCGACGCAACCCGGTCCGCACGGTCCCGGTGCTCGCGAGCGTGATGAGCGTCGTGTTCGTCGCCTCGGTCGTGATCACGTGGAGCGCCTCGGAGCACGCCCGCTTCGTCCGGGGGTACGAGTACACGACCGCCGTCGGGGTCGCGACCGCGAACGTCTCGCTGACCGACCGCGACGGGTACAGCGACGGGTACGACGCCGCGGTCACCGACCGGGCCGCGCACGTGCTCTCCGGAGCGTTGGACGGCGTCCGGCTGCACGTGCTCGCCGTGAACCGCGAGGACGCCGGCAAGGAGCCGACCACGATCACCACGCCGCACGACTTCGTGCAGCGGGACTGCCAGACGTACGACACGACCGGTTGCGCGGGCTTCCTGCAGAGCGTCGGGAGCGGCGAGCCGCACATCGCGGCGGGGACGGTCGACGACTACGCCCTGCTCACCGGGCACCGTCCGTCCGCCGAGGTCCGACGGGCGCTCGAGGACGGCGAGGCCGTGTCGCTCTGGCCCGAGTACGTCCGCGACGGAGCGGTCCGCATCGACACCTTCCGGAACCGCACGATCGACGACACCGCGCAGCTCGAGGACACCCGCCCCGATGCCTCGACGACGATCCCGGCCGTCGTCGACGTGCAGACGCCACGGATCAAGGTCGGGGTCTTCATGACCCGGGACACGGCAGCGGCCCACGGGGTCCCGCTGGTCGACGGCCTGCTCGCGATGCACCTGCCGCAGGACCTGACCCCGGCGCAGTACGACGCGCTGTCGTCCGCGTGGCAGAGCGGTGGCGGCGCTGACCGGGAACGGTGGGGTGGTCCGGGCTTCGCCTACGAGCGCGGTCCGGTCGACGACCAGGCCGCCGTGCAGGCCCTCGTCCTCGCACTGGCCGCCGCCGTCACGATCGGTGCCACCGCCGTCGCGGTCGGGCTCGCCCGCTCCGACGGACGCCGGGACGACGAGGTGCTCGACGCGATCGGGGCGGGACCGGTCCTGCGGCGCCGCGTGTCGGCGTGGCAGGCGGCGATCCTCACCACGGTCGGCGCGGTCGTCGGCACGCTGCTCGGGTTGCTGCCGATCCGGGCGCTCACCCTGCGGTTCGACGGCGGCCCGACGGGGACCACGCACCTGCCGTTCGTGGCGGACTGGCCGGTGCTGGCGCTGCTCGCCCTCGGCCTCCCGCTCGTCGTGACGGCGGGCACCTGGGCGACCGCCGGACGCAGCTCCCGCCCGGTGGTGCGCCGTGCCCCGTGAGCCCGAACCTGAGAACG
This sequence comes from Curtobacterium sp. P97, assembly GCF_023712445.1. NCBI lineage: Bacteria > Bacillati > Actinomycetota > Actinomycetes > Micrococcales > Microbacteriaceae > Curtobacterium > Curtobacterium sp. P97. The sequence continues at coordinate 9,499 of NZ_JAMAYF010000022.1, forward strand.
GCCGCGAGGACCCTCAGCGACGCTGCGCGTTCCCCAGGTCTGGGGCCTGGTCCCGGCGGGCGATCCGGAGGATACCTGTACCCGTGACCCGCACCACCCGTCTCGCCGTCGTCGCGAGCATCGTCTCCGCAGCCTGCCTCGTCGGGGCCGGCGTCTTCGTCGTCGCCGCACCCCACACGGCGAGCGCCGAGGACCGCCCCGTCGCCGCAGCAGCCGACACCCGCGTCGAACGCGGCACCACGGACCTCGCTCGTCCGAGCACGCCGGACCAGGTGGTCTCCGGAGCGCTCAGCACCCCGGCGCTGCCGGACGCCGTGCCGTTCGCGTACGCCGGCGACTCGATCACCGCCCGACCCGACTCGTGGCTGCACCAGCTGGAGTCCGACGACCGGCTGCGCGCCGTCGGCGGCTACGCGCACAGCGGGTACCGTGCCGACCAGGTCCTCGCGGAGATCGGTCCGGTCCCGCAGGCGCGCGTGCTCGTGGTCGAGGTCGGCACGAACGACGTCAACCAGGCCGTCCCGCTCGACCGGACGATCGCCGGTGTGGACGCGATCGTCCGCAAGGTCGGTGCGGCGCGGGTCCTCGTCGTCGCCGGTCCGCCGTCCGACTGGACGTGGAGCCGGTGGGGTGCCGACCGTCGCTCGGGTCAGATCGTCCTGACCGATGCGCTGCACGCTGATGCCGACGCCCACGGGTGGGCGTTCGTCGACCCGTTCCGCTCGCTCCGGGCGGCCGACGGGGCCTACGTGGCGGGGACGACGCCGGACGGCATCCACCCGACGGCCGAGGCGAACCGTTCGGTCGCCGCGGCGATGGCCGACGCGATCGAGCGCACCGCGCGCTGACGCTGCCGGCTCGGGCGCAGCGACGCACCGTGCGGCGGACGGGAGGCCCGTGGCGATCCCGCCACGGGCCTCCTCGCAGGCTCGGTCGGCGCGGCCCGCGTGACGCTGGCGCGTCACCGCTCAGCGGGCCGCGCCCGTCCGTCGTCGCTCACTCCGGCAGCGGCTCGGCGTAGGTCCGGAAGTCCCCGCGCTCGGTGTGGATGCTCCAGAGCCGCTCGGCGACCGCAGCCGACGAGTGGTCGTCCTGTCCGTCGTCGATGCCGAACGGGATGATCAGCTGACCGACGTGCACGTGCTCGTCGGCCACCGCGTCGTGGAGGAGCTGCGCGTAGGCGCTCTCGCCCGCGAACGCGACCGACGTGCCCGTCACCCGGGCGCCGGGTCGGACCGCGCTGCCGCCGTTGACGAAGAGGATCGTGCCCGTCCCGATCGCCCGCATGCCCGGGAGCACCTGGCGCACGGCGTTCACCGAGCCGTAGACCGAGAACTCCACCGGGCCGACCAGGTCCTCGGCGGTGGTCTCGAGCACCGGGCGCATGTACTCCTTCGCGGGCAGCGGGCTGTACTGCAGCACCTCGATCGGGCCGAGCTGTTCGGTGGCGGCCTCGAGCGCGGCGCGGAGCGAGTCCCCGTCGCGGACGTTCGCGGCGAAGCCCTGCGCGCGGTACCCCGACGACCGGAGCTCGGCGGCGAGCGCGTCGAGCCGGTCCTGGTTGCGGGAGATCAGGGCGACGTCGAAGCCCTCGCGGCCGAAGCGGTCCGCGACGGCGAGCCCGAGGCCGGCGCCGGCGCCGACGATGGCGATGGTGGTCATGCGGTGGTCCTTCCGTGGGTGTGGCGCCGACGGTAGGCCGCGGCGCGCAGCGGTGAGGGGTTCCGCCGGGAACCCCCAGCCGTTTCCCGACGGGGCCGTGTGGACTCGGGGCACGACCCGGGAGGATCACCGTGGACACCACCCGCACACGCCGCAGCCGCCGCACCTGGTCCGCCCTCGGGTTGGCCGCCGTGGCAGCCCTCGGCCTGACCGCCTGTTCGGACGACCGCGCGCCGACCGGTCCGGGCGACCCCGCCGGGCAGGGCAGCACCGCGAGCCCGCCCGCCGACCTCGCTGCCGGCCAGCTGGCGCCGGACGGCCGGACCACGGACGTCGTCTCGGGCCTCGAGGCGCCGTGGTCGGTGGTCCCCGTCGGCGACGACGGCGACGCGTTCGTCAGCGAGCGGGACTCGGCGCGCGTGCTCGAACTCCGGGCGGACGGGTCGACGCGGGAGGTCGGGACCGTCGACGGGGTCCGGCACGGCGGCGAGGGCGGACTCCTCGGCCTCGCCCTGCACGACGGGGACCTGTTCGTCTACTCGACCGCCGACGACGGCAACCGGATCCAGCGGTACGACCTGACCGGGGACACCGGCTCGTACCGGCTCGGTGCGGCGACGACGGTGATCGACGGGCTGCCCGCGAACACCTTCCACGACGGCGGGCGCATCGCGTTCGGCCCCGACGACATGCTCTACGCGAGCGTCGGCGACGCGGGGCAGCGGTCCGAGGCGCAGGACCGCGGCTCCCTGGCGGGCAAGATCCTGCGGCTGACCCCGGACGGCCAGGTACCCGACGACAACCCGTTCGACGGTTCGCCCGTGTGGTCGCTCGGGCACCGGAACGTGCAGGGCATGGGTTGGGCCGAGGACGGCACGATGTTCGCCGCGGAGTTCGGGGAGGACCGCTGGGACGAGCTCAACGTCATCGAGCCAGGGGGGAACCACGGGTGGCCCGAGGTCGAGGGCACCGGCGGCGAGGACCGCGGGTTCGTCGACCCGGTGCAGCAGTGGTCGACGGACGAGGCCTCGCCGAGCGGGCTGACCGTGATCGGCGAGACCGTGTTCGTCGCGAACCTCAAGGGGGAGTCCGTCCGCGCCGTCCCGGTCTCCGACCCGTCGAGCTCGACGGTGTACTTCCAGGGCGAGCACGGGCGCATCCGCACGGTGCTGCCCGGCCCCGACGACACCCTCTGGTTCGTGACGAACAACACCGACGGCCGCGGCGACCCACGCGACGGCGACGACCGGATCCTGTCCGTGCCGCTCACCAACGTGCGCTGACGGGAGACACCGTGCGCTGACGGGGGTTCCGGCAGCACCTCGTTGCGGATCCCGCACGGCCGTACCGTGGGGCGCATGGATCACCGTGACGAAGCCCGCGACTTCCTGTCCAGCCGTCGCGCACGCATCAGCCCGGAGCAGGTCGGCCTCCTGACTTCCGGCACCCGTCGGCGCGTCCCCGGACTGCGGCGCGAGGAGGTCTCCCGCCTGGCCGGCGTGAGCATCGACTACTACACGCGGCTGGAGCGCGGGAACCTGCAGGGCGTCTCCGACAGCGTGCTGGACGCCGTCGCCACGGCGCTGCAGCTCGACGCCGCCGAGCACGAGCACCTGCGCGACCTCGCCCGGCACCAGAACACCAGCCCCCGCCGGGCGGCCCGGTCCGTCCCGGTCGCCGCCGTGCGCCCGGAGCTGCAGTACCTGCTCGACGTCGTGACCGAGGCGCCCGCCATGATCGTGAACAACCGGCAGGACATCGTCGCCGCGAACACGCTGGGGTGGGCGTTGCACGCCGAGATCGTCACGGGCGACCGACCGATGAACTTCGCGCGGTACATCTTCCTCGACTCCAGGGCGCGCGACTTCTACCGTGACTGGGACCGCGCGGCGCACACGAACGTCGCGATCCTCCGGCGCGAGGCCGGTCGGGCCCCCGGAGACCGGGAGCTCGCGGCGCTCATCGGTGAGCTGGCGATGCGCAGCGAGGACTTCCGGGAACTCTGGGCGTCCCACGACGTGCGGCGGCACTACGCCGGCGTGAAGTCCTTCGACCACGGCGTGGTCGGACCGATCGAGCTGCACTTCCAGTCGTTGGAACTCACCGAGGACCCCGGCCTGTCGCTGACGATCTACCCAACGACCCCGGGCAGCGCGACCGCCGACGCGCTGCGGGTACTCGCGTCGTGGGCCGCAACGGAGCGGATCGCCGAGCGTGCCACAGGTCCGACGACGGCCGACGCGACGGGACAGGAGCTCGCGTGACCGACACCTCCGCCGTCGCCACACCACTGTCCGGGCGACCGGGGCCGTGGGCACGCCTGCGCTTCCGGTGGCAGGCCGAGCAGGAGGTCCACGAGCTCACCCGCGACCGGGAACACGAGCGACGGGTCCTCGCCGAGGCGGCCGTCCGCCTGCAGCCCGGCCCGTGGGCCGTCGGCCTGCTCCTCCGCCGTGATGCGGACACCGACCAGGGCACGTCCCGGTGAGCAGAGAGCAGGCTCCGGCGACCATGACCCGCGGCCGCACGCTGCTCTTCGCCGTCGCGGGCGGTGCGGCGGTGGGCAACCTGTACTGGGCGCAACCGCTGCTCGACGACATCGCCGCCGACCTCGGCACCTCGCCCGCGTCCGCGGGGTTCCTCGTCACGCTGACGCAGGTCGGCTACGCCCTCGGGATCCTGCTGCTCGTGCCGCTCGGCGACGTGGTCGACCGTCGTCGGCTGGTGCCGGGCGTGCTCGCAGCCTCCGCCGTGGCCCTGCTCGCGGCCGCACTCGCCCCGGGGTTCAGCGCCCTGCTCGTCGCACTCGCGCTGGTCGGCGCCACGACGGTCGCCGGACAGCTCCTCATCCCGCTCGCGGGCGACCTGGCCGACCCGGCGTCACGTGGTCGGGTGGTCGGGACGATCGCGTCCGGCGTGCTCACCGGCATCCTGCTGTCCCGGACCGTCAGCGGCGTGATCGCAGAGGTCGCCGGGTGGCGGAGCGTGTACGTCCTGGCCGCGGTGGTCGCGGTCGTGCTGGCGTTCCTGCTCGCGCGGGCGGTCCCGCGCCTGCCACGGCGCGAGCGGGTGCGGTACCCGCAGCTCATCGCGTCGGTGGTCGGAGTCGTCCGGGCACACCTGGCGGTCCGCGTGACGCTGGTCGTCAGCGCGTCGGTGTTCGCCGTGTTCACGATGTTCTGGACGGCGCTGACGTTCCTGCTCAGCAGCGCACCCTTCGGGTACTCGACCACCGCGATCGGCGCCGTCGGTCTGGTCGGGCTCGCCGGGGCGGTGGCGGCGCAGCGCGTCGGGCGGCTGCACGACCGCGGCTGGTCGGTCCCGGTCACCGGTGCCGCGCTCGTGCTGGTGCTCGTCTCGCTGGTGGTCGCGGGGCTGGGGGCGCGGTCGATCGTGGTCGTGCTCGTCGCGGTGCTGCTGCTCGACGTCGGGGTGCAGGCCACGAACGTGCTGAACCAGACACGGCTGTTCGCGATCGACCCCGCGGCTCGCAGCCGGTTGAACACGGCGTTCGTCACCGGGAACTTCGCCGGCGGCGCGGTCGGGTCGGCGATCGCCGGCGTGCTCTGGAACGCCGGCGGGTGGACCGCCGTGACGGTCGGCGCTGCCGTGCTGGTCGGCTTCGCGACGACGGTCTGGGCGGTGCACCGACGCGGGGCACTCGCGCTCCCGGGGCGCACCGCGTCGAGCTGACGGTCGGGATCAGGGCCGGAACGACTCCGGCACGTCGAGGTCGCCGTGCTCCGCCTGCCACCGCAGCGCATCGCGCACCGTCGCCGACGCCGTGTACGCCGGTGCGTACCCGAGGACCCGCCGCGGCTTCTCGGTGCTGAACACCTGGCTGCGGGACAGGTGCTCCCAGCTCGCGTCGGCGTGCTCCGGAGCCGTGGTCTGCCGGAACCGGTCCCAGTCGACGGACTCGAGCCGTGCCTCCCGGCCGGCCCACGACGCGACCAGGTGGGCGTACCCGCGCACCGTGAGCGCCGTCGGGGCGGTCGCGAAGAAGTCCTGCCCGGCGGCGGCGTCCCGCTGCTCGACCGCGAGCTGGAACAGCTGCGCGACGTCGTCGGCGTGCACGTGGGCCATCGACTCCGCGCCGAGGCCCGGGACCTCGACGACCTCGCCCGCGGCGAGCCGTTCGACCACCGTGGGGTCGAGGTTGCCGAGCGGACCGATCGGCATCCAGCCCGGACCGCTGATGTGCCCGGGGTGGATCGACGTCGTGACGACCCCGCCGTCGGCGGTCTCCTGCAGGAGCATCCGGGCGATGGCGTCCTTCTGCGTGCCGTACTCGCCGAAGGGCGGCGTGGCGGTCTCCTCGGTGATCGGCAGGACGTGCGAGACGCCGGCGCGCCAGATCGACCCGCAGTGGACCAGGTGGGTCCGGCTGCCGCGGAGCGCCCGGACGAGCTGCTCGGCCGACCCGAGCGTGAAGCAGACGAGGTCGACCACGGCGTCGGCGCCGAAAGCGGCGATCCGGTCGCCGAACGTGCCGTCCCGGTCCTCCTGCTCGCGGTCGGCGGTGATCCGCTCGACCTGCTCCCACTCGGGAGCCTCCGCGTACGGGCTGCTGGTGCCGCGCGTCACGACCCTGACGTGGTGCCCGGCGCGCACGAGGCGGGGGACCAGGAAGGTGCCGATGTGGCCGGTGGCTCCGATGACGACGATGTCCATGCGGGCCACGCTAGGCGCGCGTCCCCGTGTGCGGCAGGCCCTGCCGGTGCTCCCCGGCGGGCGGGACGGCGACGGACCGGACGCCGGACGGACGGGAGGCACGTGGCGGGTCCGCCAGGTGCCTCCCGTCCGGCGTCGGTCCGGTCAGGACCCGCTGACCACCTTGACGGAGCCGGCGATGACCGCCGCGTCCTCGGCGAGCGCGCCGACCGGGTCGGGCAGGCCGGAGCTGCTGAGGAGCTTGCGGGCGGCCCACCCGGCGAAGCTGCCGACGATCGCGCCGACGCCACCGAGGATCGCGCCCTCGAGTCGGAGGTCGCGCCGACCGGTCGTCCCGAGCGCCGCACCCGCGAACGCACCGGCACCGATGCGGCCGACCAGGCCGAGCGGCGAGATGCGGGCGGGGGCCTTCGGGGACTTGTCGCCGACGAGCTCGCCGATGGCGGACGCGACGAGCAGGCCGCGGCCGAGCGGCGAGCTGAAGGCCTTCCACTGCTGCCAGTCGCCCCGGACGGCCTTGTTGTCGTGGTTCAGCGCGAGGACGGCCAGCGGGGTGCTGCTCCGTCCACCGCTGAGGAACCCGAGTGCCAGGGTGCGGACCAGGGTGTGCTGCTCGTCGTGCTTGCTCATCGGTTCTCCCGTCGTGTCGCACCGGACGGTACTCGCCGGGCGCTGGGGGACGGACCCGCTCCCGCCCTTCCGAGCCGCACCGCGTACCGTCCGGGCCATGAGCAACGTCATCCTGTTCGGCGGCCACGGCAAGGTCGCACTCCTCGCCACCCGGATCCTCACCGAGCGCGGGCACCGCGTGACCTCCGTGATCCGCGACCCCGACCAGCAGGACGAGGTGCGCGCCCACGGCGGCGAGCCCCGGGTCGCCGACGTGCAGGAGCAGTCGCTCACCGACTTCGCCGACCTGGTCCGCGGGCACGACGCCGTCGTCTGGTCGGCCGGTGCCGGCGGCGGTTCCGCGGACCGCACCTGGGCGATCGACCGCGACGCCGCCGTCCTGTCCGTGCAGGGCGCCGCGCAGGCCGGGGTCGACCGCTACGTGATGGTCTCGTGGTCCGGGTCGAAGCTCGACCACGGGATCCCCCAGGACCAGGACTTCTTCGCGTACGCGCAGTCCAAGATGATCGCCGACGCCGTGCTCCGGGACTCCGGGCTGCAGTGGACGGTCGTCGCGCCGAGCACCCTGACCGACGACGAGCCGACCGGCTCGGTCGACTGGGACGGCTCGGCGTCGCAGGTCCCGCGCGGTGACGTGGCCCACGTGGTCGCGGACGTGCTCGAGGACCCGTCGACGGCCGGTCGGACCATCCGCTTCAACGGCGGCGACACGGCGATCGCCGACTTCCTCCGGGGCTGACCGCGTGGCGGACGCCCCCCGGTCGCTCACGCTGGAGATCGGGGACCACGAGCTGGTGATCCGGCTCGTGCGGCGCGTCCACCTCCGACGGATCGGGGGCCCCGTCACCGAAACGTCGCGAGACTTCTGACCACCGGGACGAACGGACCAGTCCATGCACGCTCTCCTCGTCCGCATCCGGGAGTCCTTCTGGTTCCTGCCGGCCGTGCTCGGTGTGGTGGCGATCGTCGCCGCGCAGCTGCTCGTCACCCTCGACCGCGAGGTCCTCGACGGGCGGGTCCCCGCGGTGCCGTTCCTCGACGCGCTGAGCGCCGGGGGCGGTCGGTCGATCCTGACGACGATCGGCACGGCGATGCTCACGGTCGCCGGGACGTCGTTCTCGATCACGATCTCGGTCCTCGCCACGACGTCCTCGACGTACGGCCCGCGGCTCGTGCGGAACTTCACGGCCGACCGGGCGAACCAGCTCGTGCTCGCGGCGTTCACGTCGACGTTCCTCTACGCGATGGTCGTGCTGCGGACGGTGCACACCGACGTCGACGACGGCGACCCGTTCGTCCCCGTCGTCGCGATCCACGTCGCGGTCCTGCTCGCCGTGCTCGACGTGGGCGTGCTCGTCTTCTTCATCCACCACATCGCGTCGAGCACGCAGATCACGTCGCTGCAGCGGCAGGTGCAGACCGACCTGCGTGCAGCGGTCGACGAGGCCTACCGGGACGGCGACGACGATCGACGGACGATCGCCCCCGTCGTCGTGCCCGAGGACGGGTGGTCCGCGGTCCGGGCTGCGGCCGACGGCTACGTGCAGTCGGTGGAGTGGCGCGCCCTGACGGCCTGGGCGGGCCGCAACGACCGTCTCGTCGACGTCGTCGCGACCCCGGGCCGGTACGTGATCCAGGGCGACGTCGTCGTCCGGGTCCGCGCGGACGGGGGCAGCAGGCCGACGGTCGACGCCGCCACCGCTCGGACGCTGCGCGCCGCGGTGGTCCTCGGCACCGCCAGGACGCCCGTGCAGGACGTCGAGTTCGCCCTGCAGCAGCTGGTCGAGATCGCCGTCCGCGGGCTCGCTTCCGGCTCGAACGACCCGTACACCGCGGTCAGCGCCCTGGACATGGCGACGCCGGTCCTGGTGCCGCTCTGGCGGGACCGGGCGGCCGTCACGGCGCTGCTCGGCCCGGAGGGAGCGCCGCGCGTCCTGCAGCACTGGCCGGCACCGGAGGACCTCGTGGCGGGCCTCTTCGCGACCGTCGGCCACTACGGCGCCGGGCAGCCGCTCGTCGAGCGTGCCGCCGACCGGCTGGCCGATCGGCTCGAGCAGCAGGCGTCCCAGCGGCGGCGCGGACTCGTCGCGACGATGCGTGCGCGGACCGTCGACCCCGGCCAGGACAGCCCCGCCTGAACGGTTCCACAGCACATCAGGCACCATGGACGGATGGCCACCACCAGACCACCCGCAACCGCATCCGATCAACTCCGGCCCGGTGAGCCGGTCCGCACCACCCCCCAGCTCGCTCGTTGGGTCTTCTGGCCGGCCGCCGTGATCGTGCTCGGCTTCGTCGCCTGGACCCTCATCGCGCCGTCGTCCGCCGAGGCCGTGTTCACCGCACTGCAGAGCGGGATCGTCCGCAACTTCAGCTGGTACTACGTGCTCATCGCGGCGTTCTTCGTCGGGTTCTCCCTGTTCGTCGGCTTCTCGAGGTACGGCGACATCAAGCTCGGCAAGGACCAGGACGAACCCGAGTTCTCCACCGGCTCGTGGTTCGCCCTGCTCTTCGCTGCGGGCATGGGCATCGGCCTCGTCTTCTACGGTGTCTCCGAGCCGCTCAGTCACTTCGCCTCGCCCCGGCCCGGTGTCACGGGCACCGAGAACCAGCTCGCCCAGCAGGCGATGACCCAGACCTTCCTGCACTGGGGCCTGCACGCCTGGGCCATCTACGTCGTCCTCGGCCTCGCCCTGGCGTACGCGATCCACCGCAGGGGCCGCCCGGTCTCGATCCGCTGGGCCCTCGAACCACTGCTCGGCAACCGCGTGCGCGGCGGGTGGGGCAACCTCATCGACGTGATCGCCCTGATCGGCACGCTGTTCGGTGTCGCGACCTCGCTCGGCCTCGGTGTCATCCAGATCGGTGCCGGCCTCGAGAGCGCGGGCCTCGCCGAGAGCAGCACCGTCAGCCAGATCGCCATCATCGCGGTCATCACCGCCGTGACGATCGTCTCCCTGGTCACCGGTGTGACCAAGGGCATGAAGATCCTCTCGAACTTCAACCTCATCCTCGCGGCGGCACTGCTGCTCTTCATCCTGATCGTCGGCCCCACGCAGTTCCTGCTCCGCGACTTCGTCCAGTCGATCGGTGCCTACCTGCAGAACGTGGTGGGCCTGTCCTTCAACGTCACCGCGCAGCAGGGCGCCGCGGGCGAGGAGTGGCAGGGCGCCTGGACCACGTTCTACTGGGGCTGGTGGATGTCGTGGGCCCCCTTCGTGGGCATCTTCATCGCCCGGATCTCGCGCGGTCGCACCGTCCGTGAGTTCGTCTTCGGCGTGCTGCTCGTGCCGACCGCCCTCACCTTCCTCTGGTTCGCCGTCCTCGGCGGTGCCGCGATCCACCAGGAGACCGACGGTACCGGCGGCCTCGTCGGCGCGGACGGCTCCGTCGACGTCGAGGGGTCGCTCTTCACGCTGCTCGCCGACCTGCCCGCGGGCGTCGTGCTGACGTTCGGCGCGATCCTGCTCATCGGTGTGTTCTTCGTGACGTCCTCGGACTCGGGGTCGCTCGTCATGGCGATGATCGCCTCGGGCGGTGACATCGAGCCGAAGAACTGGCTCCGCGTCTTCTTCGCGGTCGTCGCCGCCCTGCTCGCCGTCGCGCTGCTGCTGACCGGCGGGCTGAACGCGTTGAAGACCGCGGCGATCACCACGGCACTCCCGTTCAGCGTCGTGCTGCTCATGGTCTGCTGGTCCACCGTGATCGCCTTCAACCGGGAACGCCGGGCGTACGACAAGGCGGAGCGCGAGGTCCTGCTCGAGCACGTCGGCGCGTACTACGGTCTCGAGGTCGACGCACCGGAGCAGCGGCAGTCCGGTCGCCCCTGGGACCTGGTGCGCCGGATCCGCGGCGGCCGTGGGCGTTCCGCGTCGGCCGTCGGCGAGGTCAGCACCTCGCCGGACGCCTTCCCGGTGCACACGCAGACCGTCTCGCCGGACCCCGGCATCGACGCGACCCTCGACCCGGCGCCGGCGGACACGTCCGCCGACCGCCCGGAGGAGCGCCCAGGCTCCTGACGCGACCCGGTGACGGACGGGAGGCGCGGTGCCGGCTGGCACCGCGCCTCCCGTCCGTCCTGCCGTCAGCCGAGCTGCGCCGCGAGCACGTCCGGCGTCTGCTGGAGCGACGCCTTGACCATCGCGCTCCACTCGTCGACGACGACCTCCGCGAGCCCCTGCTCGACCCCGTCGAGCGACGCGCGTGCGACGTCGGCCGGGTCGGTCATGTGGCCGTCGTACCCGGCCATCATGTCGGTGTCGGCCGCGCCGAGGTGCAGCCCCTGGACCGTGATCCCGGCGTCGCGCAGCTCGAGCCGGACCGCGTTCGTCATGTTCCACTCCGCGGCCTTCGCCACCCCGTAGGCACCTGACCCCGGGTACGCGAACCAGGAGAGCGCGGAGAGCACGTTGACCACCGCGCCACCACCGTTGCGCTCGATGACCGGTGCGAAGGCCCGCAGCATCGACAGGGTGCCCCAGAGGTGGGTGTCGAGCAGCCGGTGCGCGTCGGCGAGGTCGTCGCGCAGGAGCGAGCCGGTCCCGGCGATCCCGGCGTTGTTGACGAGCAGCGTGACGTCCTGCGCGGCGGCAGCCGCAGCGGCGACCGACGTCTCGTCGGTGATGTCGAGCGGCAGCACCTCGACGCCGTCGATGTCGACGAGCTCGGGGCGGCGAGCGCTCGCGTAGACCTTCGACGCGCCGCGCTCGAGCAGCTGGGTGACGAAGCGGCGGCCGATGCCCCGGTTCGACCCGGTGACGAGTGCGACGGATCCGGCGATGTCCATGGTGTCCTCCTGCCTGGCGGGTCCTTCCCGCTGCGGCTCGGCTACGGTAGGACCTCACATCGGTGTCAGGTGCAAGTGTGGATCGGAGACGACGTGCGGATCGGTGACCTCGCTGCGGCGACGGGTGCGAGCGTGCGCTCGCTGCGGTACTACGAGGAGCAGGGGTTGCTCAGCGCGGAGCGGACCGCGGGTGGCCAGCGGTCCTACGCGGCGGCGTCCGTCGAACGGGTGCAGCTCGTGCAGCAGCTCTTCGCCGCCGGACTCCCGAGCCGGACCATCGTGCAGCTGCTGCCGTGCGTCGACGCGGGGGTGGCGACGCCGGAGTCCTTCGCGCTGCTGGTCGCCGAGCGCGACCGGATCACCGCACAGCTCACGGAGCTCGAGGCCGCCCGCGACCGGCTCGACGAGGTCATCGCGATCACCGAGCACCCGACGCCCGAGCACTGCCCGGCACTGCGGGAGCACGCCGCCGCGGCCTGAGGAACGCCGACGCTGTCGGTGGCCCCGCCTAGCGTGAGGACATGCCCGAGGGTGACTCCGTCCACCGCCTGGCAGCTCGACTCCGTGCCGTCGACGGGGCCCTGGTCACCCGCGGCGAGCTCCGCGGCGGCGCCGACGCCGGCACCCCGCTCGGCGGCCGGCGCATCGTCGCCCACGCCACGCACGGCAAGCACCTGCTGACCCGGTTCGACGACGGCAGCACGCTGCACACGCACATGCGGATGACCGGTTCGTGGACCACGACGGGTGCGGGGAAGCGGCTGCCGGTGCGCGCCGCGCAGGACGCCCGGGTGCGCATGGCCCTCGACGACGGGCGGACGGTGTGGGGGATCGCGCTGCCCGTGGTCGAGCTGCTCCCCACCCGCGACGACCACCTGGCGATCGGACACCTCGGCCCGGACCTGCTCCACGACGACTTCGACCGCGACGAGGCCGTCCGACGCTGCACGGCGGACCCGGACCTGCCCGTGCGCACGGTCCTGCTCGACCAGCGGCGCGTGGCCGGGCTCGGCAACCTCTGGGCGAACGAGCTCGGCTTCGTCCGTGGGCTGCACCCGGACCGGCCGATCGGCACGGTCGACGTCGGGACCCTGCTCGACACCGCGCAGCGGATGCTCCGCCACTCGGCGACGACACCGGACGCCTACCAGGTGACGACGGGGGTGCTCCGTCGTGGGGAGCGCCACTGGGTCGTCGGGCGGGCCGGTCGGCCGTGCCTGCGCTGCGGCACGCGGGTGCGCGCCCGCGACGACGTCGAGGTGGTCGGCTCCGCGCCCCGACGCGTCTGGTGGTGTCCCCGCTGTCAGCCCGCGGCGGTCGGGCTCGCCGGGACCGCCGCGGGCTGACCGTCCGCGATGGCGCGGGCGACCTGCTCGGGCGTGCGTCCGACGGTCGACACGACCTCGGCGGCGTCGTGCAGCCAGCCGTCCGCCGCCTCGGCGTACGGGGCGAGGCGGCTCATCCGGAAGGTCGAGTAGCCGACGACGGCGTCGTCCTCGATCCGTCGGCGCAGGGTGTCCTGGTCGGCGTGCAGGACGACGTGCCGCACCGGGATCCCGTGCTGCGCGAACCCGTCGGCGATCTCCTGCCAGTAGGCCTCGACCAGCACGGTCTGCGGCATGACGAGGGTGCCGCCGACCTGGTCGAGCACCCGTCGCGCGGTCTCGACGACGAGGGGGCGCCACGGGGCCCAGTGCTGGAAGTCCCCGTGGTCGGGCAGCGCCGGTCGGACGTCCATCAGGACCTCGCCGATCTTCTCCGGGTCCAGCACGTGAGCGTCGGGCAGCATCGGCTGCAGCAGGCGGGCCGTCGTCGTCTTGCCGGCTCCGTGGGTGCCGTTGATCCACACGATCACCCCGCGGACGCTACCGCACCGACCCGCTCGGGTGGGTCACGATCTGGACGCGCCACGGGACGGACGGGAGGCACGGTGTCGGCCCGCCACGAGCCTCCCGTCCGCAGCCGGGCCCGTCCGTTCACCTCGGTGCGGCAGGATGACCGCACCCGTCCCCGACCGATACCGGAGTCACCGTGCCCGACCAGAAGCCCGCCGTCCTGTTCGTCTGCGTCCACAACGCCGGCCGCTCGCAGATGGCAGCCGGGTGGCTCCGGCACCTCGGCGGCGACCGTGTCGACGTCTTCTCCGCCGGGTCGGAGCCCGCCGACCGCATCAACGCCGTCGCGGTGCAGGCGATGGCCGAGGAGGGCATCGACATCGCGGGGGAGCAGCCCGCCGTCCTGACCACCGACGCGGTGCGCCAGGCGGACGTCGTCGTGACGATGGGCTGTGGGGACGCGTGCCCGGTCTTCCCGGGCAAGCGCTACGAGGACTGGGCGCTCACCGACCCGGCCGGCCTGCCGATCGACCAGGTGCGCCCGGTGCGCGACGAGGTCCGCCGCCGGGTCGAGGCCATGCTCGCCGAGCTGCTCTAGACCAGCGCCGCGACCGCTCGCTCAGACCAGCGCGGCGATCCCGAGCAGGAGCAGCGCGAGGAGCGGCAGCGCGCCCTGCGTGGTGGCGGCACGGCGCTTCGTCGCGTCGCTCGTGAACAGCACCAGCGCGGCGGCCAGCATGCTCCCGGTGCCGGCGACGACGAGCGTCAGGCCGACGGCGGTGCCGCCCGACGCGACGACGACGATGCCGACCAGGACGAGCACGGCGAGGAACAGGTTGTAGAAGCCCTGGTTGAACGCGAGCGAGCGTGTGGCGGCGGCCTCCTGCTCCGAGGTGCCGAAGGTGTTCCGCGCACGCGGGGTGGTCCAGAGGACGGACTCGAGCACGAAGATCCAGACGTGCAGGAGCGCGGCGAGGGCGGCGAGCACCAGGGCGACGACGGTCATGCCCAGACCCTACGACGTCCGGTCAGCGACGTCGCGTGGCCCGGCGTCGCACGAGCCCGAGCGCCGCTGCCGCGAGCAGGCCGCCGATCACCGCGCCGATGCCGTTCGTGACCAGGTCGCTCGTGTCGCAGGCCCGGCCGATGCCGAGCACGAACGCCTGCACCGCCTCGATGCCGGCGGACAGGCCGATGCCGGCAGCCGCCGTCAGCAGCGGCCGGCTGGTGCGCAGCCCGGCCAGGAACACCACCGGGACGAGGACGCCGGAGGCGAGCCACGGCACCTCGACGAGCAGGGTGGAGAGCAGGGGTCAGGTCCTTCGGTGCGCAGGGAGCGGGAGCTCGTGCCCCGCGTCCCACGGCTCCGTCCAGCCGAGCCGGTCGAAGAGCGCGTCGAGCAGCATCGCCGTGAACCCCCAGAGCGTGTGCACGCCCTGGTCCGACCGTACCGTGAAGGCCGGCCCCCGCCACTCCCGGCCGCCGCGGCGGAGGACGGTCACCCCGCGGTTCGCCGGATCGAGCAGGTCGGCCACGGGCGTCCGGAAGACGGCGGCGGACTCCCGTTCGTCGACGACCCGCACGGGCGTCGGTTCGCGCCACCACCCGAGCACGGGCCGCACCAGGTGGTTCGAGTGCGCGAGCGGTACGGCGGGCAGTGCGCCGAGGACCTCGACACCGGACGGGTCGAGCCCGGTCTCCTCGCGGGCCTCCCGCAGAGCCGCAGCGGGCGCGTCGACGTCGTCCGGGTCGATGCGACCGCCGGGGAACGCGATCTCGCCCGGGTGCGAGCGGAGGGTCGAGGCGCGGGCGAGCAGCAGGACGTCGAGGTCACGGTGCACGGCATCGGCGACGGCGGGGCGCGTGCTCGGGGTGCGGTCGAGCACTCCGAAGAGCATGAGCACGGCCGCCGCCCGGGGGTCCGGCGTGCTCGGCATCGCGGGCACGAGCGGGGCGGCTCCGGGGCCGGCGGCGGCGGCGAGCGCCGCGCGGGCAGCGTCGGCCGACGGGACCTGCGCCGGCCGGGTCACCGCCGTGCGCCGTCCTCGTCCGTGCCGTGTCCGACCGTGCCGTGCTCGCCGGAGTCGGGCCCGGCGGTGCCGTCCTCGACGTCCGGTCCCGCGGCGGGGACACCGTTCCGACGGGCCAGCAGGGCGCGGACGCCGACGACGCCCGCGAACACGACGACGACCAGCGCGACGATCAGCAGCAGGATCGTGTGGTGTCGGTGGTCGACCGGGGCGGCGGCCGCCTGGGTGGCCGACACCTCGTCGGAGGTGCCGGACGCGGCGTCCGCCGTCGCCGTCGCGGTCGGCGCTGCGGAGGACGCAGCAGCGGTCGGGGTCGGCGTCTCCGCGATGCCCGAGGTCGTCGAGGAGTCGAGCGCTGCCGGCCCGCTCGACGCGAACCGGTACTCGCCGGAGATCGGGTGCCCGTCGACGGAGACGCTCCGCCACCGCACCGAGTACGACCCCGCTTCGGAGATGTCGAGGTCCTTGCCGATGGTGTTGCCCTCGACCGTGACCTCGCCGGACGTGTGCTCGGCGTCCTGGGCGTCGGTGACGCTGATCACGATGCCGGTCTGCAGGCCGCTGAGCGGCGGCTCGGAGAGGGTCAGGGTGATGCGGTCCAGGTCACCCGCGACCGTCGCGTCGGCCACCGGGTCGGACGCGACCAGCACGTCGTGGGCCGATGCCGGCCCGGCGACGAACAGGACGGGCGCGAGCGCTGCGACGAGGACGGTGGCGAGGAGGGCTCGGAGACGCACGGGTGCCTTTCGACGAGGGCGGACCCGGCTGGTACCGGACGCCCCGAGCGTACCCGGGGCGTCCGGCAGAGCGGCCCGGTCAGCCCTTGCTGACGAACTGCACGTCGGACGAGCCGAGCTGCAGCTGCTCCTCGATGCCCTGCTGGTCCGTCGAGCCCCAGCGCTCCGCGATCCTGCCGTCGACGAACTTCGACACCTGGATGCCACGGACGGTGAACGAGCGTCCGGTCGGCTCGTGCCCCTGGAACGGACCCGTGTGCGTGCCGTGGATCGTGAACACCGCGGTGACGAAGTCGTCGGTGACGATCAGCGGGTCGGCCTCGAGCGTGACGTCGGGGAACGCCGTCGTGAACTCCGTCCAGAAGTCGACGATGCCGGCGAGTCCGGGCGCCTGCCCGGGTGCGGGGTCGTGGTCGACGACGTCCTCGTGCCAGGCCTCGTGCATGCGACCCCAGTCGCGGGCCTCGAGGATCCCGCCGAGCTTCTCCTGCGTGGCGGCGTTCGCGTCCTTGGTCATGTGGGTTCCTCCCGTGGTCGGACGGTGAGGGTCCTGGCTACGCCGGAGACCCCGGAACGACCCGGGTGTCCGAGGGACACGCTGTCCGATCGGCGAACGACGGTGGCGACGGACGGGAGGAGCGTGGCGACCCCGCCACGCTCCTCCCGTCCGTCCGCCGACCGGTCAGCGGCCCGTCCCGCGCTGGATCTCGACGTCGCCCGCCACCGCCGTGAACCGGTACTGCTGCGCGGCACCGGGGTCGGTACCGAGCTCGTTGTCGACGTCGCCGACGGTGGCCTCGGCGGTGATCCGGTAGTCGCCGTCCGGCAGGCTGACCACCTGGTCGCCCGACGTCGTCTCGACCGTGATGCTCCGCGGCGCCGCAGCGAGGGTGAGCTGCACGTCGCCCGAGGTCGCCTCGACGGCGAGGGCGTCCGCCCGCCCGTCGAGCGTGACGTCACCGGCGGTGCTCGTCAGTGCGACGTCACCCCAGCTGCCGGCGAGCAGCACGTCGCCGGCGGTGGCGTCGACCTCGACCGGGACGTCCGCGGCGTCCTCCGGCACCCGCACGGTCAGGTGGGCGCCCTGCCGGACCCCGACGGAGAGGTCGACGATGCTCCACGCCGGACCGGACACCGTGAGGTCGAGCACCCCGTCGCGGACCGCGTGCCGCTCACGGAGTCGTGTGTCACCGGCGACGAAGACGACCTCCGTGCGGTCCACGTCGACCCGCTCGACGCGGACGTCGGTTGCCCCGGCCTCGATCCGGATGCGGTCGAAGGACTCGTCGACGGCACTCGTCCGCGAGTGGTCCTGCCGGTCGCTGGCGGCGACGGACTGCACCACGACGACGGCGAGCAGTGCGACGAGCAGCACGGAGCCGACCACGAGCAGGACGGTCCGCAGGGTGCGGGGACGTCGGGGAGCCGGTGGGGGCGTGGAGCTGGTGGGCGAGGCGGTGGTCGTCACGGGGATCTCGTTCCTTCGGGTGCTGGTGCGGGG
>NZ_JAMAYF010000227.1:0-387 GCF_023712445.1 Curtobacterium sp. P97
GAGTGGGGCAGCGCATGGCGATGACGGCGATGGTCAAGGACGAGCTCTCCCGCGTGGAGTGCACGAAGACCTCCGAGCGCAAGGCCGAGGTGACCGCGCTCCTGCGCTTCTCCGGTGGGCTGCACATCGTGGGCGGGCGGGTGGTCATCGAGGCCGAGCTCGACACCGGCTCGGTGGCCCGCCGACTGCGGCGCGACATCAGCGAGGTCTACGGCTACACCAGCGGCGTCAGCGTCCTGGCCGGCGGCAACATCCGTCGCGGGGTGCGCTACCTCGTGCGCATCGCCAAGCACGGCGAGGGCCTGGCCCGCCAGACCGGTCTCGTCGACCAGCGGGGCCGTCCGGTGCGCGGGCTGCCGCCGTCGGTGGTGTCGGGCGGGCTGAACG
>NZ_JAMAYF010000228.1:0-387 GCF_023712445.1 Curtobacterium sp. P97
GTCCACGCGGTGTCGGCGCGCTCGACGAGCAGCGCCTGGTCACGGTTGCGGAAGTGCAGGTGGCTGTTGCGGGTGAGCGCCCCGGGCAGCAGCCCGGCCTCGCAGAGCACCTGGAAGCCGTTGCAGATGCCCAGCACCGGCATGCCGGCGTGCGCCCGGTCGACCACGGCCCGCATGAGCGGCTGGCGGGCGGCGATGGCACCGGCCCGCAGGTAGTCGCCGTAGGAGAACCCACCGGGCAGGACGACGGCGTCGACCGCGGGCAGCTCGGCGTCGGCGTGCCACAGCGGCACGACCTCACCGCCGGCCAGCCGCACGGCGCGGGCGGCGTCGACGTCGTCGAGCGACCCCGGGAAGGTGACCACGCCGATGCGCACGGGTCAGGCC
>NZ_JAMAYF010000229.1:0-386 GCF_023712445.1 Curtobacterium sp. P97
GTTGTCGTCGGAGAACTGCGCCAGCGCGGTGGAGGTCGAGACCGCCTTGTAGTCGCTGCCGCCGCTGAAGGACTGCACGCCGATGGCCACGACCAGCACCACGAGGACGACCCAGAACCAGACCGACCGGAAGATCTTCTTGTCCTTCATTCACCGATGCCGGGCGGACGGGTGGACCCGTCGGTGCCCGTCGACCCTCCTGCTCGTCCGGGGACGCCGTGCGCCCCGAGGTCACCTGCGCCGCGAGGGGCGACGTCGTCGGGTCGACGGTACACCGCAGACGCTGTGCGGACGCTGGTCGACGACTGGTCGCCCCCTGCACGGGTGACGTGCTGGAACGGCCCCGTCGCAGGGGCCCGCGGCGTGCGCAGCGCGTCGCGGGGGGC
>NZ_JAMAYF010000230.1:0-384 GCF_023712445.1 Curtobacterium sp. P97
GAGCTGGACCGTGGCTATGGCTACCCTTACCAAGGTAACTACACCGAATGGCTTGAGCAAAAAAATAAACGCCTAGAGCAAGAGCAAAAACAAGAAGAAGCCTTTGCCAAAGCGCTGAAACAAGAGCTTGAATGGGTGCGTAAAAACCAAAAAGGCCAGCAAGCCAAATCAAAATCTCGCTTGCAACGTTTTGAGGAATTAAACTCCAAAGAATTCCAACAGCGTAACGAAACCGCTGAAATCTACATTCCACCAGGACCACGTCTTGGCAACAAAGTGATTGAAGTCAACAATATCTCAAAATCATTTGGTGACCGTTTGCTATACGAAAACCTATCCTTCACTGTGCCACCGATGGCGATTGTGGGGATTATCGGACCCAAT
>NZ_JAMAYF010000231.1:0-384 GCF_023712445.1 Curtobacterium sp. P97
GATCGAGAAGATCAGGAACGGCACGAGGATCGACATCGGGTCGATGCCGAGCCCGAGCAGCGGCAGTGCGCCGAGCAGCCAGACGACCGGCAGCAGCGCGACGACGAGCGCCAGCGCGGTGGTCTTCAGCGAACGCGTATACGCGAACAGCAGCGCGGCCGTGACGAGGAACGCGAGCGCGAAGAACGCCATCACGCCGGCGATCCCGGCTTCGACGTCGCCCACCAGCTTCGCGAAGCCGATGATGTTCACGTCGATGCCCCGTTTCGCGTACTTCGCGCGAATCTCCTCCAGCTGGTGCGCGACCGCGCTGTAGTCGAGCCGCTTGCCGGTCGCGGGATCGGTCTCGCGCAGTTCCGCGCGGATCAGCGCCGACTTCAGGTC
>NZ_JAMAYF010000232.1:0-384 GCF_023712445.1 Curtobacterium sp. P97
ACCCGCAACATGTCGACCGCCGAGATCATCGAGCAGATCGTCCGCGCGAACGCCGCGATCGCCGCCGGCGAGCTCGGGGGTGACCCGCGCAAGGGCGGGCAGGACCGCGTCGACGCCGAGCCGAGCGGGTCACGAACATCGTCTTCATGGGGATGGGCGAGCCGCTCGCCAACTACAAGCGGGTCATCGAGGCGGTGCGCACGATGATCGCCCGCAGCCGCACGGTCTCGGGATGAGCGCGCGCGGCATCACCGTCTCCACCGTCGGCCTGGTGCCGGCGATCAAGAAGCTCGCGGACGAGGACACCGCTCACCTTCGCCCTGTCGCTGCACGCGCCGGACGACGAGCTCCGCGACGAGCTCATCCCGGTGAACTCGCGGTGGA
>NZ_JAMAYF010000233.1:0-384 GCF_023712445.1 Curtobacterium sp. P97
GATCATGGCGGACAGCGCGGACGGGGAGCAGCGGCTGACGTTCGTGGACCGGGCGACGGCGGAGCAGGTGGCCCGGTCGTTCGGCCAGGAACTGCCGAGCGAGCCGGACTTGCTGCTGATGATGCAGCGCGGAGCAGCGGAGATGTACGCACAGGACGACGTCATGAAGCAGACGCCGTTGCCGGGCGACCCGGGGTGGCCCGAGGCCTGACCCAGCAGGACGTCGACGGTCTGGTGCGGCTGGCCGAGCGGGCCACGGCACCCAGCGCCCGGGTGCGCCGGCAGGCCGCCGAGGTGGCCGCTGAGCTGCTGCCCGCCCTGGGCCTGGACGAGGGGCGGTACGCCCCCGACGGCACCCGCACCGGGGGCTCCCCGGACTTCGAG
>NZ_JAMAYF010000234.1:0-383 GCF_023712445.1 Curtobacterium sp. P97
GTTCCAGCTCGGCCTGCGCCGGCGCCAGCGGCAGGGGCGGGAAGGCCGCGGTGACCAGCAGCCCGATGAGCGCGCCGAGCAGGGTCAGCCCGGCGTACCCGGCGACGTAGCCCAACGGGTCGGCGTTGCCGATGATCAGCACGAACAGGGCCGCGGTAGGGGCCCAGCTGCCCGCCGCCCCGAGCACCCGCCACCCGCCCACGGCGATCCCGGCCGCCACCACGAGCGCGATGGTGACGACGTTGGGGTAGCTCAGCGCGTCGACGCCCAGGGCGACGCCGGCGCCCAGCGCGATGGCGGCGACCGTCTGCAGGCCCTCGCGGGCCGATCCGGCCAGGGTGGTCGAGGTGGCGACGACGGCACCCAGCGGCGCGTAGTAGGGG
>NZ_JAMAYF010000235.1:0-383 GCF_023712445.1 Curtobacterium sp. P97
GGACTGGGATGCCGCCGTCGCCGCCTGGCGCGAGCTGCGCACCGACGACGACGCCGTCTTCGACCGCGAGGTCGTCATCGACGCGGCGTCCCTCACGCCCTACGTCACCTGGGGCACCAACCCGGGCCAGGGTCTGCCGATCGGCGCCGCGGTGCCCGACCCGGCGTCGTTCGCCGACGAGTCCGACCGGGCCGCCGCCGAGTCCGCGTTGGCCTACATGGGCCTGACCGCCGGCACCCCGCTGCGCGAGATCAGCGTCGACACCGTGTTCCTCGGCTCCTGCACCAACGGCCGCATCGAGGACCTCCGGGTCGCCGCCGAGCTGCTGCGCGGCAACCACGTCGCCGCCGACACCCGCATGCTCGTCGTCCCCGGTTCGGTGT
>NZ_JAMAYF010000023.1:0-15080 GCF_023712445.1 Curtobacterium sp. P97
GCCCAGGTGCTCTGCATGGGCCAGCGGGTCGTCGGCATCGAGGTCGCCCGGCGCATGGCGAAGGAGTGGCTCGGGTACACGTTCGACCCGTCGAGCGCGAGCGCGGAGAAGGTCGCCGCGATCTGCGAGTACGACGGCTCCGCGCCGGTCGGCACCGACGCCCCTGGGGACGGGACGGACCCGGGCGCATGACGATCGTCGGGGTGTCGCTGAAGATGTACTTCTCGCACGCGCAGACGCTCTCGTGGGTGAGCGCGGTGGCGGACATCGCCCGGCGGCACCCCGCGGTCGCCGCCGGCGCGGTGGAGCTCTTCGTCGCGCCGACCTTCCCCGCGCTCGTCCCGGTGCGCGAGCTGCTCGCCGGGTCGGGCATCCGGCTCGCCGCGCAGGACCTGTCGGCGTCGGACGAGGGCGCGTCCACCGGCGAGGTGTCCGGCGCCGAGCTCCGCGAGATCGGCGTCGACCTCGTCGAGATCGGGCACGCCGAGCGGCGCTCCCGGTTCCACGAGACGGACGAGGTCGTCGCGCGCAAGGTGCACGCGGCCTTCCGGCACCACCTCGAACCGCTTGTGTGCGTCGGCGAAGCTGTCCGCGCCTCCCGTGCGGAGGCCGTGGCGGAGGTCACCGGGCAGCTCGACCGGGCGCTGGCGGTGGCCGCGGCGGCCGGGACGACCGGACGGGTCACCGTGGCGTACGAGCCCGTGTGGGCGATCGGCGCCGCCGAGCCGGCGCCGCACGAGCACGTCGTCGGGGTCCTCGAGGGGATCGAGCAGTCCCTGGCGGCCCGGCCGGCGTTCGCGGGGTCGCGGGTGGTCTACGGCGGCAGCGCCGGACCGGGGCTGCTCACCCGGGGACGCGGACGGATCGGCGGAGTGTTCCTCGGGCGCTTCGCGCACGAACCCGCGGCGGTCGGTGCGGTGCTCGACGAGGCGGCGGCCCTGGCCTCCTGACCGGGTCGCCGGTCACCCCTCCCGGGCGCCCGCCAGGCCGTGGTCGTGCGCGTAGACCACGAGCTGCACCCGGTCGCGGAGCTCGAGCTTGCCGAGGATGCTCGAGATCTGCGACTTGACGGTCGACTCGGTGACGAACTCCTTCGCCGCGATCTCGGCGTTCGAGAGCCCTCGGGACGCCCACCCGAAGACGATGCGCTCCCGGTCCGTCAGGGTCTGGAACGCCTCGGGCTGGGGAGCAGGGGCTCGGTCGACGTCGGCGCCGAACAGCTGCGACAGGTCGTTCGGGGCGATCACCGAGCTGCCCTCGTGCACGGCCCGCACCGCGGCGAACAGGAACGGCGGTGTCGTGTCCTTGAGCAGGAACCCGCTCGCACCGAGCCGGATCGCGGTGGCGGCAGCGGGGTCGAGGCCGAACGTCGTGAGCACCACCACGCGGGGGAGCGGCCCCGGGACGGCGCCGGAGAACAGCTGGCGCACCGTCTCGACGCCGTCCATCCCGGCCATGCGCATGTCGAGCAGGACGACGTCGGGCCGCAGCTCCCGGACACGGTCGAGGGCCTCGGCGCCGTCCGAGGCCTCGCCCACCACCTGCATGTCGGGCTGCGCGTCGAGCACCACGCGCAGGCCCGCCCGGAAGAGCGCCTGGTCGTCGGTGAGCAGGATGCGGATCGGGTCGGTCATCGGGTCGTCCCCCCTCGGACGTCGAACGGGATGCGGGCGCGCGCGACGAACACGGCGTCCAGCACGGCGGCGTCGAACGACCCGCCGATCGTGGTCAGTCGGGTCTGCATGCCGGTCAGGCCCCGGCCGGAGCCACGGGTCGACGTGACCGTCGGCTGCTCGGCGGTCGCGGTCGGCTGTCCTGCGGTCGCGGTCGCGGTCGCGCGGACGGGGACGCCGCCGGTGGCCGCCGCGGCGAGTTCCTCGAGCCCGAGCCCGGGCCCGACCGGCAGCGCGTCCGACGGGACGGCGTTCTCCACCTCGAGCACGAGGTCGGCGGACCGCCAGGTCTCCCGGACCTCGACGGCACCGCCCGGTGCCCCGTGCCGGAGGGCGTTCGTGAGCATCTCCTGCAGGACCCGGCGGGCAGCCGTGCCGTGCACCGCGCCGAGCGGTCGGGCGACACCGCGCACGGCGTGCTCGACGTCCACCCCGGCGTCGCGGATGCCGCGGACGATCTCCTCGAAGGACGTCGGGTCGCTCGCGGTGTCCGACCCGTCGATGTGCCCGAGGACCTGTCGCACCTCGACCAGGGAGCTCCGGGCGGTGCTGGCGATGGTGGCGCTGACCTCGCGGATCCGCGCCTCGTCGTCGAGGAAGGGCACCGAGTCCGCCTGCGCGATGATGACCGCGAGCGAGTGGCCGACGACGTCGTGCACGTCGCGGGCGATGTCCGCACGGATGCGTTCCGCCTCGGCCTCGTCGACCGCGCGCGTGGCCACGGCCTCGGCACGGTTGGCCACCGCCTCCGCCCGGCTGGCGGCAGCCTCGGCGTCGGCGCGCCGGACGGCCTCGGCGTTCTGCGACCGGATCGCCCGACCGGCGAGACCAGCCGCCCAGAAGGAGAGCAGGACGAGTGCCGGGGCGGCCAGGACGAGGACGACCTGGTCACGCGGCCCGTTCAGCAGCAGTGCGTAGCGGTAACCGGTCGTGGAGAGGTACATCGACGCCGAAGCCCCGGCGACCACGGCGAGCAGACCGGCCAGCACGGCCTCGAACCGCGTCCCGACGACGGCGACGGTGCCGATGACGACGGCGATGGCGAGGTCGACCAACGACGGTCGCTCGCCGCCGGCCACCTGCACCGCGCCCAGAGCGACGGTCGCGGTCATCGCCGCGCTCGGCGAGAGGCGGCGGACGGCGATGGCGACGGTGGCGATCGCGACCGCGAGGGGGCTGGCGTGCTCGAGCTCGACGTCGATCGGGGCGGCGGACACCAGCGCGGCGAGGCCCGCCCAGAGGAGGTCGACGACGACCGACCGGGTCCGCATCGGCCGGAGGAACGTGCGCCGGTCCGTCACGGCTCGATCATCGCACGACGCGGGCTCACGGCACGGGGGACATCGCGACGAGGGCCACCGCGGTGACGACGATGATCGCCGCGCAGGTGGCGAGGGTGGCGATCACGTGCTTGGTCGAGCTCTCCATGCCACCGAGCCTGTCGGTCGACCAGGTCGTCGGGCATCGTGCGGAGGGACGAACGGGGTCGTCCTGCAGGACGAACCCGTCAGATCGTCAGTTGTCCCAGCACGCGGTGCCCGATCGACACCGACTCCCCGCTGACGACCGAGCGCGGGGACGACAGGAACGCGACGAGGTCGGCGATCTGCTGCGGGCTGGACTCGCCACCGGCCCCGGGCTGCACCGTCCTGGCGGGATCGTCCGTCACCGCACCGGGGTTCACCACGTTCACGGTGACCCCCGTGCCGACGGACTGGTCGGCCAGGTTCCCCGCGATGATGCTCGTTGCCGCGTTCCGGAGCGAGGTCGTGACGTTGCCGGACAGGTAGGCGTTCTGCCCGCTCACCACCACGACGCGGCCGAAGCCCGCCTCGCGCTGCACGGGCAGCACGGCGTTCGCGACCCGGAGGAAGCCCAGTGCCTTGCCGTCGATCGCCGCGGCGACCTGGTCGGGGTCCGACGCACGCTCCGGGTCGAGGGTCCCGGCCGCCGGCGCGGCGGTGACGACGAGGACGTCGATGCGTCCGTGCTGGTCGAGGACACGGGCGACCCCGGCGTCCACCGACTCCTGCGACGCGGTGTCCATCGCCACGGCGTCGTCCCCGTCGGCGTTCCGCGACGCGACGACGACCCGGGCGCCCTCGCGACGCAGGGTCTCGGCGACGACGGAGCCGATGTACCCCCGTCCGCCGACGACGAGGGCGACACGGCCGGTGAGTTCGAGGTCCATGCGCCACACGCCAGGCCGATCACCCGCGCTCGGACCGGGTTGCGTACTCAATGTGAAACACAATACGTTGAATCGACTTCAGCGGGAGGAGGTGACCATGAACGACGACAAGCAGCCGATTACCGACGACGTCTTCTACATCGAAGAGCTCGACAACGCAACGCACCTGATCACGGTCCGCACGTAGGACGATTCCGGTGCTGGGAGGGTCGTTTCGTCCTCCCAGCACCTTGAACCGAGAGAACTGATGAACTCGTACAAGGTCCGGCCTGGCTGGTCGATCATCCACACCCAGGCGGACGAACTCCGATTCGCTGGTGAGGCCCGGCAGTTCACCGTTCGTATGCCCGGCGGCGTCGAACTCCTGCTCGACGCGCTCCGGCTTGCCGAGGAGCCGTCTCATCGGGTTGAGCGTGTGATCCGCGAACTCGAACGACTCGGCGTTGTCATGCGATCGCCCGGTGACCGCGACATTGCTGGGCGATGTGCCCGGCAGCTCGAGTACTTTGACGCGTTCGGCGACGATTCCGCTGCGATCCAAGCGCGGCTCGAACGGGCCCGGTTGCTGCTCCTCGGCCTTGGTGGCACCGGATCCGAGTTCCTCAGGCACATGGTCGGGGTCGGGGTGCGGGACTACCTCCTCGTTGACCAGGACGTCGTCGAGGAGAGCAACTTCAACCGACAGAGCTTGTACACCTACAGTGATGTCGGATTGCCGAAGGTCGTCGCTGCGCAACGCTACGTCGAGAGCCGACTCACCCGAGCACGCTGCGACACGCTGCACACACGCGTGCGAGCAGACGACCAGCTCCGCCAGCTGATCCGCTCGTTCGACCCGACACTCCTGATCGTGGCGATCGATGACCCCGTGGACATCTCCAGAGACGTTGCGGCTGCGGCGGCCGGACTCGGAGTGCCCTTCCTCATCGCTGGGGTCGGAGTACGGCAGGGGCGGATCTACCCCGTCTCGCACGCGCCGGGGCCGGAGACGTCGTTCTGCGGAACGGATGCTTCCCTGGCCACGACCAATGCTGTGGTCGCTGCGCTTGCTGCCCATCGCGCGGTCGAGTTCCTGAGCGGCACGAATCTGCCCTTCGAGGTGCTCGATGCGTGAAACGCTCGATCTCGTTCTCGATCGTCGCCCTGACGGGGTCGGCCTGCAGGCGCGCGATTGGGCGGGTATGCAGGTGAGCAGGCTGTGGAGCGTGCCGCTCTTCGAATCGGTGACGCAGACCAACGAGTACCGCAACGTGGGCGCGTCGCTCATCACTCGACTCGACGCGCACGACTGGCGGATCGAGGTCGACATCGCGCGGGTCGGCTCCGCGGCACAGGTCCTCGAAGCCTGGCGCACCAGCGCGAGCATCCGCGGAGCTGCTGCCTTCCACTTCCTGACGTCAGTGCAGGCAGAAGGGGAGGGCACCATGCGGATCACGACTCGTGCACCCTACGCCGACATCCGGCCCTTCTTCGATGCCTACGACCTCTGGATCGGGCTCGGATCCGCGAGTGAGGCCGCGCGTGCTCGAGAACGATCGTCGGCGGCAGACCTGTACCCGATCACCTCGAACTCGGAGGTTCGTGTCACGGTGGACTCCGACGGTCGGAGCATGGTTCCGGATCGACGCTGGACCGCCTCGGGTCTGCCAGCGACCTCGGAGCTGAGCGCGCAGGTCTCCACCACCTTGCTGACGTTCGTGACCTTCGCGGAGGGCCCCCGAGGACATCTCGCAACGGTGGACCCCGGTCTCCTTCGAGGCCGACTCGCTCATCGACTCTCCTCCGCGCCAGGATGCGAACCCCTTCACGAACCAACCGTCGCCATCGATTCGACATGGCGGAGAGCAACTCTTCGTTTCGCGGATTTCTCGCCGAACCGGCACGTTGCTCGAGCAATCTGTGATGCCGCCGATGCCACGCTCGGCAAGCCGCGGCTGGCCAGCCGTGCAACGACCTACCGCGAGGATCCCCGTCCCAGATCCGAGCCCGGACTGTTCATGACGATCATCGTGCCGATGAACTCCGCAGGTACCGGATTGCAGCGAACGCTCGCGGCGAGTCCCTGGGCAGCGGTCGGTGACGAAGACCGACGCGCGCGCTTGCATGCCTTGCTCGACCGGGACGATCTCGGCAGGAACTCGGAACCGATCACGAGTCCGAGCGTCCTGGCCGAATGCTCGGGCATCGGTTCGGTAGGCAACTACATCGCTGGCCGATCCAACAACCACGGGTGGAAGCCCCCCGTCTCGAAGATGGGCATCCTGCCCCTTGATGAACTGGAGATCGCATGAGTACCCCGTCGTCTGACACATCTCGCGGACCTCGCCGGGAAGCGGGACTCGCAATCCGTGACGAGGCGATCGCCTTCCTCAGCAGCGACACGTTCGTTCGGAGTCTCGAGGAGGTGTTGCGAGGTGATTCTCTCGCCAGGACGGTCGCGCTCCGGTCGTCCTTTGACTGGCAGGCGGTCCTTCAAGACATGAGATCCGACCCGAAGTGGGCCGAGGAGCGGTGGCGATTGGACGCTGGCGGCGATGTCGAGATCGTGTCAGGCTCGCGATTCGACGCGCTTCCGGCTGCGGAGCGATTCTCATGGTCAGACTCACTCCGGAAACCCGCCCCGGATGCGTACGCGCTTCGAGGGTTGTTGTCCGCGCTGCACAGTGACACGGTCCTCCGTCGCTTCAGTCAGGCCGACGGGCGAAGGTTGCAGTACCGATCCGCTGACATCGCGCGGTATCGACCCGGTCACTACCTTCGGAGACACGACGACCTCTACGACGGACGCGTCTTCGGACTGGTGTTCTTCTTGCACGACCACTGGCCCGACGGGGCCGGAACCCACCTGGTGGCGGAGAAGCCGGACGGGCGATGCGCTGTCGTCGAGCCACGGCCCGGCACGGTCGCGATGATGCGTCTGGCGGGTGAGCACTTCCACCAGGTCGAGCCGAACACGTCAACGGACTGGACCCGGTACTCGATCGCGGTCCACTTCGGGGAAGAACGTGCGTGAACACCACCGACGTCTCCTCGCCACCCTGACGGCATCCGAGATCGGGGGTGCGCTCGGCTTACAGATCACGTACTTCCTCGTCCCCCTGACGGCCGTGCAACTCTTCGAAGCCGGGCCGCTCGCGATCGGAGCCCTGAACCTGGCTGATTCAGTCGCTGCTCTGGCTGTCGGGATCGTCCTCGGCCGGTGGATCGATCGAGCGGGCAGTGTGCGAGCCATGACCGCCGCGAATCTGCTGCGCTTCACGGTCCTGGCGCTGCTCGGTCTGAGCTTGAGCACGGCTCCGCAGATGTGGTTGCTCTACGTCGCCATGCTCTGCATCGGGGTCGCTTCGATCGCCCATGACGCGGGCCTCACCGCGGCCGTCCTGCACCTCGAGGTTCGGTCCGATCACGGTCTCAACCGCATCAATGCTGTGCTGCGCACTGCTTCCACCCTCTCCGAACTCGCTGGTCCAGGCGTCGGGGGACTACTCGTGACATCACTCGGATTCGCGACGGGCGCCGGTCTGGGCTCGCTCACCTTCGGAGTCGCGGCATTCGCGGGGGTGCTCTTCCTCCGGCGTCGATCGGACAGGGCTCGGGACGCCGTTCTGGAGGATCAGGCTCCGCCGCAGCCGCAGCCGCAGCCGCAGCCGCAGCCGCAGCCGCAGCCGCAGCCGCTCCCGAAGCGGACGAACGGTCCGATGAGCGGTGTGCGATTCATCTGGAGCGATGTCGTGTTGCGCAGGCTGTCTATGTCGTCACTGCAGTTCAACCTGTTCAGTGCCGTGTTCCAGGCGGTCTTCCTGATCTACTGCGTGCGTGAGCTCGAGTTCGACGCGGCCGCGATTGCCGTCGTTGCTGTCTCTGCTGGAGGGGGAGCTCTTCTCGGGGCGGTGGCTGCTGCGTCAGCCGCGGTGGCGGCATCTCCCAAGGCCTTCTACTGCTGCGCCTTGGCACTACCGGCCTTCTGTGTTGCCGCTCTGATCTTCGCGGATCGTGTCGAGGACGCCGCTGCACTCGTGATCGTGGCGGGTTCCCAGGCGCTGTTCTCGTTGTGCATGGTCGTCTGCATCGTGCTCTTCAACACCATCCGTCAGGTCAAGAGTCCGGGACACATGGCCGGGCAGATCGCTGCCGCTGAACGCGTTCTCGCGCTCATCGGCGAGATCCCAGGGGCTGTGCTCGGCGGCATCCTCGGTACGGTCTTCCTTCTTGCGCTCCCACTGGCCGTGGCCTCGGTCGGCATGCTCAGCGCTTGTCTCTGGGTCCTCGCGGTCCCCGACTGGTCGTCCAAAGCGTCTACCGACCGGACGGAGACGCAACGCCCCTCGGTGAACTGACCGGGACGTCGTCCGCGCGATCCGGCCAACGGACCCGCGCGATCCGTCCACCCCGAACGCCCGCCCAGTCATCCGAGCGGAGCGTCGGCCACGACGACGGACCCCGCCGCGCCGCCGTGCACCACGACGACGTGACGACCATCGAGACAGGAGAACGAGTTGTACTTCCACAAGCAGGAGCTCCAGTTCAAGGCCACCCCCGACAAGCCCGACGCGGTGTACGCGCGCAAGCTGCAGGAGGTGCTCGGGGGTCAGTACGGCGAGATCTCCGTCGCCCTGCAGTACCAGTTCCAGGCGTGGAACATGCACATCCCGGGCAAGTACCGCGACATGGTGTTCGGCATCGGGGCCGAGGAGATGGGCCACGTCGAGATGCTCGCGACGATGATCGCGCAGCTGCTCGAGAAGAGCCCGCTCGGCATCACCGAGGACGCGCTGCAGGACGACCCGACCGTGGCCGCGATCGTCGGCGGGACCGACGTGCAGCACGCCATCGTCGCGGGTGCAGGCGCCCGTCCGGTCGACAGCAACGGCAACCCCTGGCAGGGTTCCTACATCACCGCGTCGGGCAACCTGCTCGCGGACTTCACGGCCAACGAGAACGCCGAGATGCAGGGCCGTGTCCAGGCCGCCCGGCTCTACCACATGACCGACGACCACGGCGTGCGGGACCTGCTCTCGTTCCTCATCGCCCGCGACACCATGCACCAGAACATGTGGGCGACCGCCGCGGCCGAGCTCCGCGAGCAGGGCGTCGAGGGCTTCCCGGTGCCGAGCAACTTCCCGCAGTCGAAGGAGCACACCGAGTTCAGCTACCAGTACCTCAACTTCTCGGACGGCAAGGAGGCCGGCGACGGCCCCTGGGCGAGCGGCCCGTCGTTCGACGGCAAGGGCGAGTACTCCTACCACGACGGCCCCACGTCGTCGGTGCCGATGCCGCCGCCCACGCACCCGGACGTGCGGTTCTACGGCACGACGGAGCTGCCGAACGTCGTCGAGAAGACCGCGGGGCTCGTGCAGGACAAGCTCAACAAGGAGTGACGGTCCGCCGGTCGCGCGGCCTCACCACCCGACGCGGCCGGGAGACGGACGGGAGGCCCGGTGCCAGCCGGCACCGGGCCTCCCGTGCGTCACGTGGTCACGCCGTCACGACTCCGCGCCCACCGTCGCCAGCGCGGCGGTGTCGTCGTCGCGCGGTGCGCGCGGTGGCTCGAAGATGCCGGACCAGAGGCGCGTCGCGCTCCAGAGTGCGATGAGCGCGACCGTGCCGGCAACCGCGGCGAGCCAGGGGACGAGCGGGACCTGTGCCCACGCGCCGGGCGCGACCAGCCAGGTGAGGAAGTTCCCCGCCGTGCTGCCGGCCGCGCCGAGGAGCACGGCCACCCGACGGTCCAGGCTCGTCGCGACCAGCGCTCCCGTCACGACCGCGACGGCGAGGAAGGCGTTGATGATCGTCGTCACCGCACGCCCCCTGACTACTCGGTGGAACCGCTGCCGACCGCGAGCTGCTGCGCCCCACCACCGGTGGTGACGTCGATCTTCCGGGGCTTCGCGGACTCCTTGACCGGGATCGTGACGCTCAGCACGCCGTTGTCGTAGGCGGCACTGATGCGCGCGGTGTCGAGGTGGTCGCCGAGCGTCAGCTGCCGGACGAACGTGCCCGGCTGGCGCTCGCGGGTCAGCCACTGCGAACCCTCGGGGGCACCGAGCGTGCGCTCGGCGCGGATGGTGAGCACCGAGCCGTCGACGTCCACGTCCACCGATCCGGGGTCGATGCCCGGCAGGTCGACGTCGAGGACGTAGTGGTCGCCGGTCCGGTACAGGTCCATCGGCATCGAGCGGGGAGCACCGGCGCCGGCACCGAGCAGGGAGCCGGCGAGTCGGTCGAGCTCGCGGAACGGGTCGAACTGCATCGTCATCGAGATCAACTCCTTCGTCCTTGTTGAGTCCCTTCGACTCAACTGCGTCATGTTCTAGCACTCTCCCCTCAGGAGTGCCAAGAGAACGCTCGGAGGGCGCTGGGAGCACCGGGTCGCCGACGCTCAGCGGTCGCCGCGGTGCGCGATCTCGCGGTGGAGGTGCTCGAGTGCGGGGAGTGCTGCGGCCAGCGCGGCTCGGTCCTCGGGGGACAGCCGGTCGAGCGCCTCGACGAGCACGGCGGTCGAGGCGTCGTCGTAGGCGGCGAGCCGCTCCTCGGCCAGGGGGGTCAGGCGGAGTTCGGTCCGGCGTCCGTCACCCGCTGCCAGTCGTCGCTCGAGGAGCCCGGCGGTCTCCATCGCCGACACGAGGTTGCTCACCGTCGAGCGAGCGAGTCCGAGCCGGCCGGCCAGGGCCGAGGGCGTGGTCGTGGTCCCCGTCAGGGCCCGCATCACCTCGACCTGGGCGTCGGGCAGGTCCGGCAGGTCGGCGACCTCGCGCGAGGTGCGGAGGAGGGCGCGTCGGAACGGACCGATGCGGTCGCTCAGCCTGCGCGCGACCTGCGTCGTGCCGCCCGGTCCGTCCGTACCCTGCACACACGGCAACCTAGCAGCGAGGTTTGTTTGCAACAAAACCAGTTCGGGAGCAAACTCGATGCATGACCACGCAGACCTCCGTCGAGCACCCCGAACCGCCCCAGGACCTCACCGGCATCGTCGGCCACCGGTTCGTCTACACGTACGCCAACGGCTGGCAGTACGAGATGTACGTCAAGAACGCGACGACCATCGACTACCGCATCCACACCGGCCACGTCGGCGGTCGCTGGGTGAAGGACCAGACCGTCGACCTCGTCGCCCTCGCCCCCGGCGTCTACAAGGTGTCCTGGAACGAGCCGACCGGCACCAGCGTCGTCGTCAACGTCGTCCCGGAGCAGCGCGTCCTGCACGGCACGATCTTCTTCCCGCGCTGGATCGAGCTCGACGGGCAGAAGACCGTGCTGTTCCAGAACGACCACCTGGACGACATGCAGCGCTTCCGCGACGAGGGTCCGACCTACCCGATCTACGTCGTGCCGGAGTTCGCGCACATCACGCTGTTCGAGCACGTCGGCGCGGACGACGAGACCGTGATCGACACCGCTCCCGGTGACCTGCCGGCCGGCTGGGCGGACCGGACGAACTGATGTCCGTCGTGCCGCTGCGGGGCGCCGATCCCCGCACCACCCCGACCACGCTCGACCACCACGGTCGGACGGTCCGCGGATGGCAGTGGGAGCCGCAGGACGGTGCGGCCGCGGATGCGCCCGTCGTGCTGCTCGTGCACGGCTTCAGCGACAGTGCGCTCGGCGGGCACCAGCTCTTCGTGCAGACCGCACGACACCTGGTCGCCCGAGGCGCGGTCGTCCGCAGTCACGACCGACTCGGACAGGGCGCCAGTGACGGGGAGTTCGCGGACATCACCATCCGTGACGAGGTGGAGCAGGTCGTCACGATGATCCGCGCCGCCGACCGTGGGCAGGGCGTGCACGTCGTCGCGCACAGCCTGGGGGCCGTCGAGTCGGCGCTCGCCGCGGCGCAGGAGCCCTCGCTCGTCCGGACGCTCACGCTGTGGTCACCCGCCGGCGTCGTCGTGGACGACATCACGGAGCACGACGTGATCCAGGGGCAGCCGCTCGCCCCGGTGCGCGAGCACGGATGGTTCGACTTCGGCGGGATGCCCCTCGGTGGCGCGTTCATCGCCGACGTGCAGGACGACCTCGACGTGTACGGGCCGGTGTCGGGCTACGGCGGACCGGCCGACGTGGTGCACGGCAGCGAGGACGCGATCGTGCCGGTGTCGTACGGTCGCCGGTACGCCGACCTCCTGCCGGGTGCGCGACTCACGGTCGTCGACGGTGCGGACCACGGCTGGTCCTCGGTGCCCTTCCGCGAGCGGCTCCTGGCGCTGCTGGACGAGCGGCTCGGCCTGCGCTGACGCCACCGTCCCGCACGACGCAACGTCGGCGGCAACTCGCAGCGGTACAGCGCTGCGAGCGACCGCCGACGTTGCGTTCCGCGATCCGCGCCGGGCCAGGCCGGACGGAACCGGGTCGAACCTCGCGGGGGTCAGCTCACCTGACCGGAACGGGCTCCCGACCACAGGTCGACGTCGAGCACGCCGACCGAGTGCTCGTCGATGCGGCGCAGCTCGTCGTCCGTGAAGGACAGGTTGCCGAGCGCCGCGACGTTCTGCTCGAGCTGCTCGACGCGCGACGCCCCGATGACGAGCGAGGTCACCCGCTCGTCGCGCAGTGCCCACGCGAGTGCGAGCTGCGCGAGGCTCTGCCCGCGGTCGGACGCGATGTCGTTCAACGCCCGCAGGTGTCCGACGACCTCGTCCGTCAGGGACCCGGCGTCGAGGGACTTCCCGGCGGCGGCGCGCGAGTCCTCCGGCACGCCGTCGAGGTACCGCCCGGTGAGCAGGCCCTGCGCGAGCGCGGTGAAGCCGATGACGCCGAAGCCCAGGTCGCCCGCGGCGTCGAGCAGGCCCTCGTCCTCGATCCAGCGGTTGAGCATCGAGTACGAGGGCTGGTGGATGAGGAGCGGCGTGCCCAGGTCGCGGAGGATCTCGGCGGCCTGTCGGGAGCGCTCGGCGTCGTAGGACGAGATCCCGACGTAGAGCGCCTTGCCCTGCTGGACCGCGGTGTGGAGTGCGCCCATGGTCTCCTCGAGCGGGGTCGAGGCGTCGAGGCGGTGCGAGTAGAAGACGTCGACGTAGTCCAGGCCCATCCGCTCGAGCGACTGGTCGAGCGAGGCGAGCACGTACTTCCGCGAGCCGCCGCCCTGCCCGTACGGCCCGGGCCACATGTCCCAGCCCGCCTTCGTCGAGATCACCATCTCGTCGCGGTAGGGACGGAAGTCCTCCCGCATGAGCCGGCCGAAGTTCACCTCGGCGGCGCCGTAGGGCGGGCCGTAGTTGTTCGCGAGGTCGTGGTGCGTGATGCCGAGGTCGAACGCCCGGCGGCTGATCGCCCGCTGCGTCTCGAAGGGCTTGTCGTCGCCGAAGTTGTGCCAGTAGCCCAGCGAGAGCAGTGGCAGGTCGAGGCCGGAGCGGCCGGTCCGGCGGTAGGGCATGGAGTCGTAGCGGTCGTCCGCGGCGATGTAGGACATGGGACCCATCCTGGCCCCGCCCGGTCGAGTGCCGCGCGAACCGTACAGAACGCGAAAGGTTCGTTGCACTGATCGTTCGCGTCGTGAAACAGTTCACTCGTCCGACCAGGACGGCAACGACGCAGGAAGGCGGGATCAGTCATGCACAGCACGTACTCCGGGATGCCGCGCACCACACGGATGTCCGCGACCCACACACGGGTCGGCCTGACCGACCCCGCCGTGATCGACGCCTGGGTGTCCCGGCGCATCCAGGACCCGTCGCTCCTGTCGACGCGCAGCGAACCGTCGTACGCTGACTTCTTCACGGCGCCCACCGCGTAGCCACCCGCTCCGACCGGATCCGCCCGACAGAGAGACCCCACCAGCCGATGCCCCTGACCGTCGTCCGCCGTGAGCACGTCCACCTCTACGCCAGGGAGCCGCGGTCGAAGGCCGCGAAGGTCGCCGTCGACGCGCTCCTGCGTCTGCAGCACGTCGAGGAGCAGCAGCTGGAGCAGGCCCGCACCGAGAGCGGCCTGACGAAGAACGAGTTCCTGACGGTGCGGTACATGCTGCAGGCGCACCGGGACGGTCGGGCGATGGGCCCGAAGGACCTCGCCGTCATGCTCAACGTCTCGAACGCGTCGGTCACGAAGATCGTCGACGGGCTCGCGGCGAAGGGCGACATCGTCCGCGTCCCGCACCCCACCGACCGACGGGCGCAGGTGCTCGAGCCGACGGTGCAGGCCGCCGAGAAGATCGACTCGTCGTACGCCCGGTTCCACGAGGCCGTGGTCGGCGTGATGGACCACCTGTCGAGCGAGGACAACGAGGTGCTCGCGCGCTGCCTGTCGCAGATCACCGACGCCCTCGCCGTCGGGACCCCGACACCCGTCGACGAGTACACGGTCGACCCCGACGGCGCTGCGGAGCCGAACGACTCCTAGCGGCGACCGCAGGGTGGCGCGAAAACCTTCCAGCGGTAAGTTGGGGGGATGACGCACGAGGTCGACGACGACGGCGCGACCCCGCCCCGACGCGGCGGGTACCGCAAGGGCGCCGAACGCCGTGCGCAGATCCTCGACGAGATGATCCGCATGGTCGCGGCGCAGGGCGTCGACGCGTCGTCGCTCCGCTCGGTCGCCGACGCGCTCGGGATCACCCACGCGGCGCTCCGGCACTACTTCCCGAGCCGCGACGAACTGCTGCTCGCCGTCTACCGCGAGCACGAGGTGCGTGAGCAGGACGCCCCGGACCGCCTGCGGTCCGCGATCGGCGACATGCGCGAGAGCGCGTCGCGGAACCGCGCGGTCCCCGGGCTCGTGCAGCTCTACACGACGCTCGCGGCCGACGCCGTGCAGGAGGGGCACCCCGCCACGCGCGACTTCATGCGCGAGCGCTTCACCCGGCTCCGCGCCGACCTCGCCGAGCTGATCGCCGCGGACCAGGCCGCCGGACGGATCCGGGCCGACCTGGACCCGGTCGACCTCGCCAGCCTCGGCATCGCCGCGTCCGACGGCCTGCAGGTGCAGTGGCTGCTCGACCCGGAGGCGGTCGACGGTGAGCGGGTGCTCCGCCTGCTCGAGTCGATCATCCCCGCAACCGAGGACTGACGCCGGTCCCGGCGACGCGACCACGGCTCCGTCTCGACGCGTGGCGGACGGGAGGCGCGGCGCGGTGCCGCCACGAGCCTCCCGTCCGCCGCCCGGTCGCGACTACGGCGTCGACGCGCCGTTCGCGATGTTCGCGGTGACCGCGTCGATGTACGCGGCGCGCTCCGCACGCGTCTGGGGGCGACCCGGCACACCGGGCCGTTCCTCCCACGGGC
>NZ_JAMAYF010000236.1:0-382 GCF_023712445.1 Curtobacterium sp. P97
GCCCTGGGGCGCACGCGGGGCGACGGCCGGTCGACCACGGCCCGCCGGGCCGCCTCGGCCCGGGGCTTCACCGCCCACCTGCGGCGCACCGGCCTCACCGGCGAGGACGTCGGCCTGCGCCTGGCCAGCCCGCGGGCGCACCGCACCCTGCCCGACGTCCTCACCGCCGAGCAGGCCCGGGCGGTCGCCGAGGCCCCCAGGCCGGTCGCCGCCGACGCCGCGCCGGAGGCGGCCGCGCTCGCGCTGCGCGACGCCCTCGTGGTCGACCTGCTCTACGCCAGCGGCATCCGGGTGGGCGAGCTCGTCGGGCTCGACCTCGACGACGTCGACCACGGCCGCCGGCTGCTGCGGGTGCTGGGCAAGGGTCGCAAGCAGCGCAGCG
>NZ_JAMAYF010000237.1:0-380 GCF_023712445.1 Curtobacterium sp. P97
GTTACGGACTGGATGCCCTCGGCCAACAGATTCCAGTTCGGAGTACGAGCCCTCGAAGATCAACTTTCCCTCGGACAGAACGACGAGTTGCGACACCAAGCCCTGGAGATCCTCAAGTAGGTGGGTCGAAACAATGACCGTCCGATCCTCGGCGAGCTCACCGAAGAGGGATCGCACCCCGATCCTTGATGCCGGGTCAAGGCCTACCGTCGGCTCATCAAGCAGTAGTACAGCCGGATCGCCGACAATCGCACACGCGATTCCCAGTCGTTGACGCACTCCACCCGACAGGGACTGAACACGCTCATCGACGCGGTCGAGAAGCCCCACACGATCGAGGGCTGCGCGTGCCCTCGCACGGCATTCGCCCGGTTCAACCC
>NZ_JAMAYF010000238.1:0-380 GCF_023712445.1 Curtobacterium sp. P97
GTTATAGACCGAAATGGCCGCACCTTTATGCTTCGGCTCCAGCGCCGGGAACACGGCCGCCAGCGGCACGAAGGCGGCGACAAAGATCCCGAGGGCGATGGCGGGGATCAGCGCCATCGCAAAGCTATGGCCAAAGTGCTGAGGAATGTAGTAAAACGCCAGGCTGGAGAGCGCCATCCCGATGCAGCCGAACCAGCGCACCACCTTCATCCAGCCCAGTTTTTCCCCGAGGATCCCCCACAGCACGTTAGAGAAAATGGTGGTGAAGAAGAAGACTGCCCATACCTGGAGCCATTCTGAAGTGCTGAAGCCCAGCTCATCGACAAACATCATCGGCATAATCACCGCAAAGCCGAACAGCGAGAGGGTATTGATAATCC
>NZ_JAMAYF010000239.1:0-380 GCF_023712445.1 Curtobacterium sp. P97
GGTTGCCCATCGGGCCGCGCGGATATTCGAGACGCTTCGAGCCGTCGGTGAACGTACGCTCGGTCTCGGGCTTGCCCATCGTGCCGCGCACGTCGGCCTCGGTCGATTCGCCGACCTTCAGCCCCTTCAGCAGCAGCGGCGCGGGCTTGATCGCGTTGAAGAAGTCCCTGATACGTTGCACGTCGAGATGGCCTTGGTCGTCACAACCGGTTAGCGCCAGCGCGGCGGCCAGCATCGTCACGGAAAGCAGCCGGAAACGGAAAATCATCGGAAGGGTTGCGCGTCGAGAAAACACGCGGCAAGGATACCCGCGCGACGCCAAAAGCGCGAGACGGGCCGTGTGGCCCGTCCCGGATTCAATGCGTCGTTTCGGTTTCGGT
>NZ_JAMAYF010000240.1:0-346 GCF_023712445.1 Curtobacterium sp. P97
TCACGACGTCCGCGGCGACCTGCTTCTCGCCGACCTCGACCTTGACGCCCTGACCGTGGTCACGCTGCCCGATCGCGTCACGGATCGCGCCGATCGCACGGGCAGCGCCGCCGCCCAGCGAGTGCACCCCGTTGACCTCACGAGCGGCGATGCCGGCGACCTTCGACACGACGGTGTCGTCGATCGTGGTCTTGCCCGCAGTACCCGAACCGTTCTGGACGGCCGAGCGCGACGCCGCCGAAGCGGTCGCCGGAGTGGTCGAGGTGGTGGTGGTGTCAGCCATTGGTGTCTCCCTTCGAGGACCCGCCGGGACTCGTTCCCAGCGGTTGCTGTTCACGGATGAGAC
>NZ_JAMAYF010000241.1:0-314 GCF_023712445.1 Curtobacterium sp. P97
ACGAAGCCCCAGAACCCGAACTGCAGTGCCACGACGGCGAGGATGGCGCCGATCAGCGCGCCGACGAGTGTGTTACTCAACGCGGGACTCCTTCTTGTCGTCGTTGTCGTCGTCATCACCCGGGATGAAGACGTCCTGGACGGTCACGTTCACCTCGGCGACCTCCATGCCCACGATCTGCTCCAGCGCACGGGCGACCGACGAACGGACACCGTCAGCGACCTGCTGCAGCGACACCGGGTACTCCGCGACGATCACGACGTCCGCGGCGACCTGCTTCTCGCCGACCTCGACCTTGACGCCCTGACCGTGGT
>NZ_JAMAYF010000242.1:0-255 GCF_023712445.1 Curtobacterium sp. P97
TCCGCCCTGGGTAAGTCGGGACCTAAGGCGAGGCCGACAGGCGTAGTCGATGGACAACGGGTTGATATTCCCGTACCGGCGAACAACCGCCCAAGCTAATCCAGTGGTGCTAAGAGTCCTAACCCGGACTTCCGGATCCCTTCGGGGTGATGGTGTCCGGTCTAACGCTCGACCCCATGCTGGTGCGGCTAGCGTATGAACAGGTGTGACGCAGGAAGGTAGCTGAGCCAGGCGATGGTATCCGTAAGGTGAACC
>NZ_JAMAYF010000243.1:0-255 GCF_023712445.1 Curtobacterium sp. P97
TTGAAGGCCGCAGAGACCAGTGGGAAGCGACTGTTTACTAAAAACACAGGTCCGTGCGAAGTCGCAAGACGATGTATACGGACTGACGCCTGCCCGGTGCTGGAAGGTTAAGAGGAAGGGTTAGCCTTAGGGCGAAGCTCTGAATTTAAGCCCCAGTAAACGGCGGTGGTAACTATAACCATCCTAAGGTAGCGAAATTCCTTGTCGGGTAAGTTCCGACCTGCACGAATGGCGTAACGACTTCCCAGCTGTCTC
>NZ_JAMAYF010000244.1:0-252 GCF_023712445.1 Curtobacterium sp. P97
CCTGCGTGTCGAACAGGATCGCGGTGTGGAAGAGCCCGGCCTCGTGCGGAGCGGCGTGCCGCATCGCGGGGGCGTGCTCGAGGACGACGATCGGCGTCGACCCACGACCGAGCACGGCGGTCCCGCCGCGTTCGTCAGCACCGTCAGGCCGACGCCGTCGCGGTAGTAGGCGACCATCGTGTCGAGGTCGGCGACCCGGAGCGTGACGGCGCCCATCCCGGTGTCCGCGGCGAGGAGGTCCTGCGTGTGCAT
>NZ_JAMAYF010000024.1:0-13991 GCF_023712445.1 Curtobacterium sp. P97
GGAGGGGTGGGGGGGTGCCAGCTGGCACCGCGCCTCCCGTCCGTCCGCGTCGTGGGTGCGTCCGGCCCACCGAGCGGGCCAGATCCGTCACGTCCGGAGCCGCACACCGACGTCCTCCGCCCTCCGGGCGGAGGACGAGCGGCGTGTCCTGCCCGCTCGTGGGTGACACGACGAGCCGATCGGCCGACCGGCCGGTCGGCTTCGTCCCGCAGGGGGATGCCGATGGGAGCGCTGTCGTGTCAGGGTCGAGCAAGGGGGATCCGACCGCTGTCGAAGGAGGCGCCACGGACACGACGCACGACCGAGCGCCACGACGACGGGTCCTGCCGGTCCTCGTGTCCGCTGCCGCGCTGGCCGTCGTCGCCACGGGGGTCGGCATCGGCGTGCACCTCGAGCACGCTGCCGAGACCGCGCGACGCCTCCCTCCGGCGAGCGCCTCGTCGGAGCAGGTCCTCCGCGTCTACCTCCGCGCCGCCGAGGCCCACGACTGCGCGGTGACCGAAGCCCTCACGGCTGCGCACGCGCCGTCGTCACCCGACCAGGCGTGGTGCGGGCAGCGGCAGCCGACGTCCTGGTTCGACGAGCACCCGGACCTGCTCGCCCACCGGAACGTCGGCACCGTCGAGCGACGGCCCGCGGACGAGAACGGCGGGGTCGCGGTGCAGTGCATCCCGGTGGACGTCAAGCAGACGAACATGAACGGCGACGACCCCGGGACGCTCGAGGGGTGGCAGTTCTGCTTCCGCCACACCGCCGACGGGTGGCGGCTGTACAGCGAGGGCTACGGGTGAGCAGCCCCTCCCGGTGACCAGCCGGCCCGGACGGTCACTCACCGCCCGTGACGAGCGCCGACATCCGTGCCATCAGTCCGCGCGGGACGAACCGGTGGGCGTTCGCCGTCACGGCGTTGCCGAGGCCGGACACCACCGTCGGACCGCCCTGCCGCGCGAACGCCCGGAGCCCCACGGCCGCGACCTGCTCCGCCGACTGCCGACCGCGTTCCATGACGCCCGCCGACCCCGATCCCCGGGCGGCCTCGTCGAAGAAGCCCGTCGCGGTGGGGCCGGGGCAGAGGGCGAGGAACCGCACCCCGCTCCCCCGGTTCTCCTGCCAGACCGCCTCGGTGAACGACAGCACGAACGCCTTCGTCGCGCCGTAGACGGCCATCTGCGGCGTCGGCTGGAACGCGGCCGTCGACGCGACGGTCATCACCCCGCCGATCCGACGCTCCAGCATGCCGGGCAGGAACGCGTGGACGAGGCGGACGACCGCGGTGCAGTTGAGGTCGACCTGGGTCCGGAGCCGCTCGTCCGTCGAGGCGGCGAACGGCCCGTGGTCGCCGACGCCGGCGTTCGCGACGAGGATGTCCACCCGGGTGCCCCCGAGACGTGCGACGACCCCGTCGACGCCGTCCGCCGTGGCGAGGTCCGCGGGGAGCACCGTCGCCGTCACGCCGTGGTCGCGGCGGATGCGCTCGGCGAGCGCGTCGAGCCGGCCCTCGGACCGGGCGACCAGCACGACGTCGGCGCCGGCTGCGGCGAGCCCGAGGGCGACCGCCTCGCCGATCCCCCCACTGGCGCCGGTGACGAGGGCGCGGAGGCCACGGAAGGGGCTGCGGGGACGGCTCATGGGTCCTGCGTACACCCGGTGGTGGCGGGATCGACCCGGACGGCGTCAGGAGAGCTGGGGACGACGACGCAGGACCGCGGGGACTGCTGACCGAGCATCGACCCAGGCACTGAGCACCGGATCGATGTACCCGGTGACCAACAGGACGTCGTCGTACCGTCCTCGGAGGTCCTGGTTCCAGATGCGGTGGTGGTGGCCGATGCGGTTCCGGAGGTCGCGGAGGCGGCTGACCGGTGCACGAACGGTCGTCTGCGCTCGATCGGGAGCGCCGGGGAACCCCGTTGCGACGTCGGGCCAGAACCGCATCTGCGCCCGGGAGACCATCTGGTGCCAGAACCCGAACGAGACCTCTGAGATCAACTGCCCTGGCGTCACCGGCTTCCCGTTCTTCATGACGCGGCGCTTCGCCCTGACGACGTCCACGTAGGGGTACTGGTGCGCAGCCGGCGGCTCGCGCCGGCCGAACTCGTACTGGTCGTCGAAGATCCAGTGGCCTTCGCGCCCGAGTCGCTCGTGCCGAGCGGTCATCCGCGCATCGACAGTGTTGCGCAGGGCGACTTCGAGGTGCCCCAAGGAGCCCCAGAACGCAGCCGATGCCTCGACGTTCCAGTCGTACAACGCTCTCGCGACGGACGTGTCGCCGGACGCGGCGGCGAGGTAGTGCTGCAACCGCTCGCGACCGATGTGGTGCTCGACGGAGTCCCACGTCTCGTTGCTCAAGATCCCCCCACTGACGTAAGATCGATGTCAACACCCCGGAACCGTCCCTGTAGGCCCTCATCGGCCAGATCAGACGGCCGGGGTTCTGCTTTTGTAGCAGGGCGCGGAAGTCATCACGCCCGGCAGGTCCCCAGCCGCTCTTCTGCACGTGCCGCTGATCGGCTACTGTTCCTCGCAGAGGGAAAAATCCCGCGCCGCTCACCGGCCGGGAGCGTGCACGCGTCTCACGGGAGTCGCCACTTCTTCATCGAAGGAGTGCACCCGTGTCTGCACACACCCCACCCGCCCGTCTCCGTGACACGTGGATCGCCCTGTCCGGGCTGTCCGCCGTGTTCCTGTTCGAGATGCTCGACAACTCGGTCCTCACCGTCGCCCTGCCGACGATCGGTCGGGACCTCGCCGCGTCCACTGCCTCGCTCCAGTGGGTCTCGAGCGCGTACTCGGTCGCGTTCGGCGGGCTCATGCTCCTGTTCGGGGCGGTCGCCGACCGGTTCGGCCGCCGCCGCACGATGCTCGTCGGGCTGGTGCTGCTCGCCGCGGCGAGCGCCGCGACCGTCCTGGTGACCAGCGTGGAGCAGCTCATCGTCGTCCGGGTCCTCACAGGCCTCGCCGCCGCGATGACCACGCCCGGCTCGATGGCCCTGACCTTCCGGCTCTTCTCCGCCGACCACCTGCGCGTCCGGGCGCTGACCGTGGTGTCGACCGCCGGGCTCGTCGGGCTGGCGGTCGGCCCGACGGTCGGCGGCTTCGTGCTCACGGTGGCGCCGTGGCAGGTGCTCCTGGTGGCGAACGTGCCGATCGCCCTCGTCGCGCTCGTCGGCATCCGCTCCGGGATCGTGGCCGATCGGCCGGCGGACCTGCACCGGCACCCGCTCGACCTCGTCGGCGCCGTGCTCGGCACGGCCGCCGTCGTCGGCGTCCTGGTGACCCCGACGCTCGCCGTGTCCACCACCGGCTGGCCGACCTGGGCCGCGGCGACCGCCACCGTTGCCGCCGTCGCGGGCTTCGTCGTGCGGGAGCGGACGGCCCCGCACCCGCTGCTCGACCTCACCCTGGTGGCACGGCCCCTCGTCGCGAGCGGTCTGGCGTACAAGGCCGCCGCCGGGCTCGCCACCGCCGGGCTGTCCTACGCGGTGACCCTGCAGCTGCAGGCTGCGTGGGGGTGGCCGCCGGCCCTCGCCGCGCTCGGCACCCTGCCCCAGGTCGTGGTGCTCCTCGCGAGCGGCCGCTTCGTCGGGCCCGTCGTCCGGCGGGTCGGGCTCGATCGGGCCGCGTGGACGAGCGCCACGGCCGTCGTCGTCGGGCTCGCCGTGTTCACCCTGTCCGGGCGTACCGGGTACCCGGCGGTCGCGGTCGCCCTCGTGCTCGTCGCGGCCGGGATGCGTGTCGTCGGAGCGGTCGCCGGCGCGAGTGTCCTGTCCGGGCTCCCGACGGACCGCACGTCGATCGGGGCGGCACTCGTCGACACCGCGAGCGAACTCGCCACGGCGGTGGGGATCGCTGCGACCGGGACGGTGCTCGCCGCGCTCGTCCCCGGCAGCGTGACCGTCGCCCGGACCACGGCAGCGCACGCTGCCGCCGTCGTCGGTGCGCTGCAGGTCGCCGGGGCCGTGATCACCGTGGTCGCGGCGCTGTTCGTCGCCGTCGGGGTGCTCCGCGCGCGACGCGGCGCGGGCACGCCGGAACCGACGCCGACCCCGACCCCGCCGGTGCCGTCCACGTCCTCTTCCTCTTCCTCTTCCTCGTCCACTTCCGCCGACCACCACCAGGAGCCCTCCCGTGCCTGACACCACCTCGCCCCGCCCGCCCTTCGACCCCGAACTCGGCGTCTTCCTCACCGCACTCGAGGCCCGTGGACCGTTCACCATCGACGCCGCGGCCCTGCCCCGGATGCGTGCGCTCGAGATCACCGAGCAGGAGCTCGACGACCGCCTGCGCGCCCGCGGGCTCGAGCGGCGGCGCATCACCGTCCCCGGACACGGCGGTGACCCGATCGACCTCGCGGTCATCCAGCGCGCCGGCCGGACCGGTCCGACCACGGGCGTCTACACGATCCACGGCGGGGGCATGGTGATGGGCCACCACCTCGGCAACCTCGAATCGTACGACGACTGGCTGCTCGACCACGACGTCGTGCTGGTCAGCGTGGACTACCGTCTCGCCCCGGAGCACCCCGACCCGACCCCGGTCGAGGACTGCTACGCCGGACTCGTCTGGGTCGCGGAGCACGCCGACGAGCTCGGCATCGA
Organism: Curtobacterium sp. P97; assembly: GCF_023712445.1. Taxonomy (NCBI): domain Bacteria; kingdom Bacillati; phylum Actinomycetota; class Actinomycetes; order Micrococcales; family Microbacteriaceae; genus Curtobacterium; species Curtobacterium sp. P97. The sequence continues at coordinate 4,599 of NZ_JAMAYF010000024.1, forward strand.
CCGGGCGCGCCTCGTCGTCGCCGGCCAGAGCGCCGGCGGGGGCCTCGCCGCGGGGACCGTCCTCCTTGCCCGGGACCGCAGCGGCCCCGAGGTCCTCGCGCAGGTCCTGGTCTCCCCGATGCTCGACGACCGCGACGCCTCCGTGTCGACCCGGCAGATCGACGGCGTCGGCGTGGCCGACCGCCAGGCGATGCACTTCAGCTGGGGCGCGTACCTCGGCGAGCGCCGGGGCACCGACGACGTGTCCCCGTACGCGGCACCGGCGCGCGCCGAGGACCTGTCCGGACTCCCCCGCACCTACGTCGACTGCGGCAGCGCCGAGGTCTTCCGTGACGAGACCGTGGCGTTCGCGAGCGCGCTGTGGGCCGCCGGGGTCGACGCCGAGCTGCACGTGTGGCCGGGCGCGTTCCACGGCTTCACGAGCATGGTGCCGGGAGCGGCGGTCTCGCGGTCGGCGGTCGCGGCCCTCGCCGACTGGACGACCCGGCTGCTCGGGGAACCCGACCCGGCGCCGCGCACCTGACGCGCACGGACGGGAGGCACGGTGCGGACCCGCACCGTGCCTCCCGTCCGTCGAGTCAGCCCTTCACCGCTCCCGCCGACATCCCCGAGACCAGGTTGCGCTGGATGATCATGAAGAACACCACGACCGGCAGCGAGAACAGCACGGACGCGGCCATCTGACCGGTGAAGTCGGTGCCGGTCGTCTGGGTGGTGAACGACGCGAGCCACACGGGCAGCGTGTAGTGCGCCTGGTCCTGCATGAACGTGTACGCGACGATGTAGTCGTTCCACGCGGCGATGAACGCGAAGACGCTCGTCGCGATCATGCCCGGCATCACCAGGGGGAAGAGCACCTTCGTCAGGACCTGCCACGTACTGGCACCGTCGATGCGCGCTGCCTCCTCGACCTCCATCGGGATCGCGAGGAAGAAGCCGCGCATGACCCAGATCGAGAACGGCAGCACCGCAGCCACGTAGGCCAGGATCAGCCCCGCGTAGGTACCGGTGAGGCCGACCTGGTTGAAGATGAGGAACTGCGGGATGAGCAGTGCGGTCCCCGGCAGCATCTGGACGAGCAGGATCGTGACGAGGATCGTGCGACGGCCACGGAACCGGAACCGCGAGAGTGCCGCCGACGCCAGGATGCCCAGGGCCAGCGAGAGCACGACGGCCCCTGCCACGACGATGGTCGAGTTGCCCAGGTAGATCAGGAAGTCCGCTCGGGTGAAGGCCGTCACGAAGTTGTCGAGCGTGGGGTGAGCCGGAGCGAAGAGCGGGGTGCTGGTCAGGGCCTCGGAGCGGGGCTTGAAGGCCGTGTTGATCATCCAGTAGACCGGGAAGATCCAGACGACGCAGAACACGATCGCGATGGAGCTGCTGATCCAGCGCACGGGGCGCCGGCGACGGCGGATGCGTCTCGTCGCCGCGACGCCCTCGGGGGTGGGGACGGCTGCGGGGACGTCGGCTCGGACGGGGACGCCCGTCGGCATCGCGGTGGTCACAGCTCTTCTCCCGATCGGACGAGGTTCCGGATGTAGAGGGCACTGAGCGCCATGAGGATCAGCGCCGCGATCACGGCGACCGCCGAGCCGGTCCCGATGTCGTGCCCGACGAATGCGGTGACGTAGGTGAAGACACCGAGGGTGGACGTCGCACCGTCCGGACCGCCCTGCGAGACGAGCCAGATCTGGTTGAAGACGTTGAAGTCCCAGATGATCGAGAGCATAGTGACGAGGAGCAGGGTCGGTCGGAGGTACTCGATCGTGACGACGCGGTACACCGTCCACTCGGAGCCGCCGTCGAGCCGGACGGCCTCCTTCACCTCGATCGGGATCTGCGTCTCGGCGGCGTACAGGGTGAGCGCGATGAAGGGCACCGCCTGCCAGACGACGAGCATCCAGATGGACGTGTACGCCAGGCCGGCGCTGTTGCCCCAGTCGGTGTCGGTCATGTCACCGAAGACCCGGAGCTGCGTGAGCGCCCAGTTCACGACCCCGTAGCCCGGCTGGAAGAGCCAGTTCCACACGAGCGAGGACGCCACGTTCGGCATGCCCCACGCACAGATCAGGACGATCGTGACGGCGTAGCGGAGCACCACGCCCAGCCGGGTCATCAGGTGCGAGACGCCCGCGCCGATCAGGATGCTCCCGAGGACCATCGCCGCCGTGAACAGCACGGTGCGGACGAGCGATGCCCAGAAGGCCGGGTCGGAGAGGATCTGCCCGTACTGCGCCAGCCCGACGGCGTCGTACGCACCGGTGAAGAGCGAGCGCTGGTCGTAGTCGGTGAACGACGTGAAGACCAGGAAGACGATGGGGGCGACCGTCACGAAGACGAGCACGAGCCCTGCTGGGGTCAGGAGCCAGAGGGGGGCGAACGAGCGGGTTGCCCGGCGCTGCGGAGCGCCGCCGGGACGATCCCCGGGCGAGCGGTCGGGGCGGCTGCGGCGCTCCGTGCTCGGGCGGGTGGCTGAGACGGTCACGTCTGGCCTTTCCGGTCGGGGCGGGCGGTACGGGAGCCGTCGCGTGACGACGGCACCCGCACCGTCCTGGTGGGTCGTCCTACTGCTTGTTCAGGACGTCGTCGGCGGCCTTGTCGAAGGTCGCCGCGGCTTCCTCCGGCGTCTTCGAACCGGAGACGATGCTCGAGAACAGGGTGTTGATGCTCTGGTCACCCTCGAGGTCGGCCCACCGGGCGTTGGCCGGGGTCGCCTTCGAGTTCAACGCGGCGGTGAAGAAGGCCTTGTTGATCGCGCTCAGGCTGGAGTCGGCGGCCTTGATGCCCTCGGTGCTGTTCGGGATCCAGCCGTTGTCGCCGTAGACGTACTTGCTCTGGACGTCCGGGCTCGACGCGATCTCGACCCACTTGAGCGCCAGGTCGGTGTTGCCGGACTTCGCTGCGATGCCCCAGTCCGATCCACCGAGCATGACCGGCTGTGTCTTCCCGGACTTCCCCGGGAACGGGAAGGTGCCCATCGTGTCCGCCGTCATCTCCGGGTTCGCCTGCTCGATGAGCCCGAGCGTGCCGCTGGTGCTGAGGATGGCCGATGTCTTGCCGTCCGCGAAGACCTGGTTCATGTCCGGGCTGTCGGTGTTGAGGGTGGCCGAGGCCTTCGTCGAGTACGCGTTCGCGAACGCCCGGAAGTCCTCGAGGCCCTGCTGCGCCTTCGCGTCGCCGAACCCGGCCTTCCACGTCCCGCCGTCCTCGGTCGCGATGTCACCGCCCGCGTCCCAGACGAACTGCATCCCGGCGTACCAGTACTGACCGGGCATGTAGAAGGCGGAGAAGTCCTTCGCGGTGTTCGCTGCCTTGACCTTGTCGAGGTCGGCCGTCAGTTCCTCGTAGGTGGTCGGGACCTCCGTGATGCCGGCGTCCTTCCACATCTGCTTGTTGTAGATGACCGATCGGGCGCCGGCGAAACCGGGGACGCCGTAGAGCGAGCCCTCCACCGTGGCCGGGTCGGACAGGCCGTCGAGCCAGGTCTGCCCCTGTGCCAGGTCCGACTCGTACGGGGTGAGGTCCAGCAACGCGCCGTTCGCTGCGTAGCTCGCGACCTGCGTGTTGCCGAGGTCGAGGACGTCCGGCGGCGTGTTCGTGGCCAGCGCGGTCGAGACCTTGGTCGTGATGCCGTCCCACTGCTGGATCTGCACCTTGACCTTCGCGCCGGTCTCCTTCTCGAACTGGTCGTTGATCGCGGCGATGGTCTTGTCGGAGTAGTCCCCGGTCATCGCCCACACGGTCAGCGTCTTGCCGTCCCCCTTGACGTCCCCGATCTCCTTGGTGCCACCGCTGCCACCAGCACCGGTGTTGCCGGCGCTGGAGCACGCGGTCACCCCGAGGGCGACGGTCAGGGCCACGGCAGCTGCTGCCGCGAACTTCTTCGTACGCATTGCTTCTCCTTGGTGGTCGTTCTGCTGTGTCGGATCAGCTGACCCCGAGCTCCGCGGCGAGCAGGAACGCTGCCCCGCCCCGGAGGATCAGGTCGCTGTTGGTGGACGTGGCCGTCACGGCGAGGTCGTCACCCACGCTCGCGAGCGTGCGGGCCGAGACGGTGTCGTGCACGGCTTGCACGAGGGGACCCTCGACGAGGTCGGCGGGCCCGGTGACGACGATCTCGGTGATGTTCACAGCACTGACGATCGGAGCGAGCACCCGGCCGAGGGTGTCCCCCGCAGACCGGAGGAGGCCGGCACGGTCGGCGACGGGGGCAGCGTCGAGCCGCCGAGCCAGGTGGTCGGCCCCGATGATCACCTCGAGGCACCCACGGCGCCCGCAGGGGCACGGCTCGCCGTCCTCGTCGATCGTCAGGTGGCCGATCTCACCTGCCGCGTAGCGCTCACCGAGCACGAGTCGTCCGCCGAGCACCATCCCCGTCCCCACGCCGTGCTCGAGCGCGACGACGAGCACGTCCCGGGTCGGGTCGACCTCGAAGGCGTGGACGCCGAGCGCCGCGACGTTCGCGTCGTTGAGGACGTGCACCGGGAGCCGGAAGTGCTCGGCGAGCTGCCGCTGCAGGGGCAAGCCGCCCCCGAGTGCGACCGAGTCGAGGACCGTGCCCGTCTCGTCGATGACGCCGGGGCACCCGACGGCGATCCCGAGCAGGCGACGCGACGTCGTCGCCGCCAGGCGCTCGACGAGTCGGATGATGCGGTTGAGGGCCTGGTCCCCGACGGCACCGTCGACCTCGATCTTCGCGCTGTCGACGACGTCGCCACGCAGGTTCGTGACCGCCCCGACGAAGTGGTCGGGGACGGAGAGGTCCACGACGACGATGTGGAAGGCGTCGACGTTCAGGTTGATCAGGGTCGCGGGCTTCCCGACGCGCAGGTCCTCGCGGGGCCCGAGTTCGGTGACGAGGGCATCGGCCTCGAGTTCGGCGACCAGACCGGAGACGGTCGGCCGGGTGAGCCCCGAGTGCCGGGAGAGGTCCGCTCGGCTCATCGCGCCGTCGGTGAAGAGCGTCTGCAGGATCAGGGAGCGGTTGAGCGCCCGGCTGTGCTGCGGCAGGGCCTTGCTCCGTTGACGCCGTACCTGCGCCGCGAAGGGTGCCGGAGCATCCGTGTCGTTCGCCAATGGGGTTCCTCCCTCCGAGTGGTTGCCTTAGTAAAGGACCGTTCCTAATCCGATGTCAAGCACCGATCTGAAGCCGTAACAGCCCCGTGATCTCGCGGAAACACTGCTCGACACGCTCTTGCCAGCGTCGAGTTAGGCGTGTTTACTAACCCGCATGCGCAGCCTTGACGCCGCGTCCTCGCTGACGAGGCCGCGCACCCCCAGGACGGGAGCACCATGAGGATCGGCCTCGACATCGGCGGGACGAAGATCGACGCCGTCGCCGTCTCACCGGCGGGCGACGTGGTCGATCGGGTCCGGGTCCCGACCGGCTTCGGGCCCGACGCGGTGGTGGCCGAGACGCTCGCCGTCGTCCGATCGCTCGAGGTCCGGACGCGCTCGACCGCGGACACGATCGGCATCGGTGTCCCCGGTCTGGTCGACCACGAGACCGGCTGGGTGCGACACGCTGTCAACCTCGGGCTCTCGGAGGTCGCACTCGGTCCGCTGGTGGCCGCTGCGACGGGCGCGGCGGTCCAGGTCGAGAACGACGTGAACGTCGCCGCGCTCGGTGCCGCGCAGGCGATGCAGCTCGACGGGCCGCACGCGTACCTGAACATCGGGACGGGACTCGCCGCCGGACTCGTCGTCGACCGGCGCCTGTGGCGCGGAGCACGGGGCAACGCCGGCGAGGTCGGGCACATCCCGGTCGTGCCGGACGGGCAGCCCTGCGTGTGCGGTCAGCGCGGCTGCCTCGAGACCCTCGCATCGGGGTCCGCCCTGGCAGTCGCGTGGCCGGGCCACGGCAGCTCCGCAGCGACGGCCCTGTTCGACTCGGCCGACGCGGGTGATCCCGCTGCCGTCGCCGTCCGCGACCGCTTCGTCTCGGGCCTCGCATCGGCCGTGCGCATCCTCGTCGTCACGGCCGACGTCGAGTCGGTCGTCGTCGGCGGTGGGCTCGCCACCCTCGGCGAACGCCTGCTCGCCCGCGTGCGCGCCGGCTTCGACGGCGCCGCGCGCACGTCCCCCTTCGCCGCCTCGCTCGACCTGTCGTCCAGGGTCCACATCGCCCCCGTCGACCGTCCGCTCGCCGCACTCGGGGCCGCGTTCCTCGCGCCCGCGCCGGCCGTCTCGACCGCCTGACCGCGGTCGAGCCAGCCGTCTCGACCGCCTGACCGCGGTCGACCGGCCGCCCGCACCACCGAAGCCTCGAACCCACCGATCGCGTCCCGACGCAGCGGAAGTGAGCACACCATGACCGGAACATCCCGTCCCTCCGACCACGACAGCCCCCGAGCGAGCGGCACGCTGACGCGCCGAGGGATCGTGCTCGGCGCCGCGGCGACCGTCGCGTCCGCCGCGGTCACGCTCGGCGCCCCGGGCATCGCCGCCGCGACGCCGCCGGCCGTACCGCGCGGGGGTGCTCGACCCCCGGCCGGTCCGGTGTCGCGCGGCCGTTCCCGCGACCTCGCCTACGAGTACCTCGACCTCCGCATGGACGAGTACGGCTCCGGCACGGAGCTCCGCCTCCCCCGCAGCTACTTCGGTGGGTACTTCGCGTCGCTGCCCACCGAGTTCGTGTCGTCGTTCGCCTACGACGATGCCCTCATGGTGCTGGCCTGGCTCGGCCGGGGCCGGCACCGCGACGTCCAGCGGGCCACGGTGCTCGGGGACACCCTGCTGGCGCTGCAGGCTGCGGACCCGATCGGCGACGGTCGGACCCGGGCCTCGTACCAACCCGACACCTTCCCCGTCGCGACGCCCCCGCGTCCGATCGACATCGGTTCCCCCGCCGCCTACACGGGGAACCAGTCGTGGGTCGGCATGGCGTTCTGCCGCCTGTTCGTGGTCACCCGGGAACGTCGGTTCCTCGACGGCGCGCTCCGGCTCGGCACCTGGATCGAGACGAACGCCCGCGACGACGTACGACAGCCCGCCGGGTACACGGGCGGACGGAACGCCGACGACCAGCCGATCACCTACAAGTCGACCGAGCACAACATCGACGTGACGGCGTTCTTCACCCAGCTCGCCCGGCTCACCGGCGACCGCACCTGGTCCCGACGAGCGACCCTGGCGGAGTCCTTCGTCCGCGCGATGCAGGACCGGACCGACGGGCACCTGTGGACCGGCACCGACCCGGACGGCACGACGATCAACCGCACGCCGATCCCCGAGGACGTGCAGGTCTGGGCGTACCTCGCCACGCTCGATCGCCGGTACTCCGCATCGGTCACCTGGGTGCTCGACCACCTCATCGCCCACGACGGTCCGTACACCGGCCCGTCCTTCTCGGACACGGACGTCAGCAAGGTCTGGTTCGAGGGGTCCGGTCAGCTGGCGCTCGCCCTGGAGGCGCGGGGCACGCGAACGGACCGCACCCGGTCCGCCTCGGTCCTCGACAGCGTCCAGCTCGCGCAGCGCACGCAGGCGAACGGCGACGGGAAGGGCATCGTCTCGGCGTCGTCCGACGGACTCGACACCGGGTTCGGCGACCTCTACCACTCGAGCCTGCACACCGGTGCGACGGCCTGGTACCTGCTCGCCGTCACCCGCACGAACCCGTTCCGCCTCTGACCATCCCGATCCGTCCCCGACCACCCCGGAAGGACAGCACCGCATGCTCATCCCCCGCCCCCGCTCCCGCGTCGACGGCGCCGGCTCGTTCACCCTCGACGAGCGGACCCGCGTCACCGCCGACCCCGCGGCCGAGCCGGTCGCGCAGTACCTGCAGCAGGTCCTGCGCGCCTCCACCCGTCTCCCCCTGTTCGGCGCCGCCGGCGCGACCGACGTCCCCCTGGTCGCCCTCCGGATCGCCGCCGATCCGAGTGACCTGCCGGAGGGCCCCGGCGGTGACCGCTCGGAGGCCTTCCGGCTGGAGGTCACCACCGAGGGCGTCGTCGTCACCGGCGGCGGCCCCGCCGGCGTCTTCTACGGCGTCCAGGCACTGCTCCAGCTGCTCCCCGCCGACGTGTACCGCCGCGGCCAGGTGCGCACCGAGGGGTGGACGCTCCCGGTGACGGTCGTCGAGGACGCCCCGGCCTTCGCCTGGCGCGGCGTGATGCTCGACGTCGCCCGGCACTTCCGCACGAAGGCGGAGGTCCTGCGCCTCGTCGACCAGCTCGCCGTGCACCGGCTCAACCGCCTGCACTTCCACCTGACCGAGGACCAGGGCTGGCGCATCGAGATCACGAAGTACCCGCGGCTCACCGAGGTCGGGTCGTGGCGCACCGAGTCGCAGGTCGGCGCACACGTGCCGGACGCGGACGGCACGCTCCGGGTCGCGGGGAAGGACGGACGCCCGCACGGCGGCTCCTACACCCAGGACGACATCCGCGAGATCGTGGCCTACGCGGCCGACCGGTTCGTCACGGTCGTGCCGGAGATCGAGACCCCCGGACACGTCCGCGCCGCGCTGGCCGCGTACCCGGAGCTCGGCGTGCACCCGGAGCGGCAGCTCGACGTGTGGACCGAGTGGGGCATCGCGCACGACGTGATGAACGCCGAGGACAGCACGGTGCGGTTCTTCACGGACGTGCTCGACGAGGTCGTCGCGCTCTTCCCCTCCGAGTACATCGGCCTCGGCGGCGACGAGTGCCCGAAGGACCAGTGGGAGGACGATCCCCGCACCCAGGAGCGCATCCGGGAGCTCGGCCTCGCGGACGAGGAGCAGCTGCAGGCCTGGATCGTCGGACAGCTCGCGGCGCACCTCGAGTCGCACGGACGCCGGGCGTTCGGGTGGGACGAGATCCTCGAGGGCGGCACGCTGTCCCCGTCGGCGACCGTCGTCTCGTGGCGCGGGTTGCAGGGTGCGATCACCGCCGCACGGCGTGGGCACGACGTCATCTCGACACCGGACGACCAGGTCTACCTCGACTACCGGCAGAGCGACCTGCCGAACGAGCCGATCCCGGTGTCGATCGTGCTCACCGTCGACGACGTGTACGCCTTCGACCCGGTGCCCGCGGAGCTCACCGAGGCGGAGCGGGCACACGTCATCGGTGGGCAGGCGAACATGTGGACCGAGCACGTCGACACCGTCGGCCGACTCGACTACCAGCTGTTCCCGCGCGTGGTCGCCCTGTCCGAGGCGCTCTGGTCGGCGGACGTCGCCCGCCCTCGCGACGTCGAGGAGTTCCGGCAGCGGTTGACGCACCACCTCACCCGGCTCGACGCGCTCGGCGTCGCGTACCGGCACGAGTCCGGCCCGCGCCCGTGGGAGGAACGGCCCGGTGTGCCGGGTCGCCCCCAGACGCGTGCGGAGCGCGCCGCGTACATCGACGCGGTCACCGCGAACATCGCGAACGGCGCGTCGACGCCGTAGTCGCGACCGGGCGG
>NZ_JAMAYF010000025.1:0-10257 GCF_023712445.1 Curtobacterium sp. P97
GCCCCCCTCCCACGGCCGGGGTGACCCCGGAGGGGCGGCGCGGTGCCCGGGGGCCCCCCGCCTCCCGTCCGTTGCTTCACCTGGGCCGACGGCCGAGCAACACTGCGGCGAGCAGCGCGGCCACTCCGAGCAGCACCAACGGCAGGGCCGTGACGGTGAGCCACGTCGCGGTCGGTTGATCCGCAGGGCTCACGAACGCGCCGACGAGCGCCAGCGTCGTTCCTGCACCCGAGAGGAGTGCAGCGATGCACAGCAAGCTGGTCCTCAGGCGATCTCCGGACACGGTCTTCTCCTGCCGTTGGTCATTGGTTGTTGCACCAGACCACGGATCCCGGCGGGATGTTGTGGATGACGGTGCCTCGCCCGCGAGACGAGCATGCGGTCAGCACGCCGCCGGCGACTGCGAGACCGGCAGCGATGATGCCTGCCGCAGCTCCTCCGAGACCGGTCGCGGCGGTGATGATCCCGATGGCGGTCGCGACTCCCGCAGAAGCTCCGAGCACGCCGAGCAGTCTCGTGGTGTTGCAAGAGTTGAGGTAGACGTTCAGCTGGATCCCGGTGTGGTCCCACCGATTCTTCCCGGCGCAGGCGCGCACGACGGCGGTCGACCGTTCCACCTCGTCAACGAGCTGGCGGTCGACCGCAGCGTGCCGACTGGCGAGACCGACCAGCGACCGTCCGGTCGCGAACGCATCGACTGCCTCGGTGGACACGCCGATTGCGCGCGCACGATCTCCATCGAAGACGCCGTCGCTGCCGATCGCACTCGACAAGGCGGCCCCGAGGGAAGCAGCCGAAGGGTCGGATGGTGCAGCGTGGGCCGGTGACACCGACGCGACCGAGGCGACGAGCGCGACCATGAGCGTCGCGACGCCGAGGCGCTTCCATCGTGCACAAGTGGTGATGATCGATCTGGCCATGACTTCCCCGTTCGTACCGCCGTCTGCGGTCCGACCACTGTCCATCCTGAGCCGGTCGATGTCAAACATCAAATTGTGAATATCAATTGACCAGCGTGCAACTAGTCAGCTTGCTGGGCGAGGGCGGATCAGTCCGCGCCCGTGAGCGCGGCCGCGTAGGCGCGCACCGATCGGTTGTAGCGGGGGAGTGTCGGCTCGACGGCCTCGATCGCCACCCGGAGCGCCTCGTCCACCTGCCCCGCGCTGTGCAGCGCGAGCGCGAGGAAGACGCGAGGGGCCGCTCCGGTCGCGGGGTGCGCTGGGGCGTCGCGGAGCATCGCGATCGCATCGTCGATCCGGCCGAGGTTCCGGAGGGTCGACGCGTGCTGCACGACCAGCCGCGCGGCACGGTCGGGGTCGACGGTGCCGAGCCCCGCCTCGGTCGCCGCGGCGTACTGCTCGTGCGCGGCGGCCTCCTGCCCGCTGGAGTCGTGTGCGCCACCGAGCTCGAACGAGCCGAGCGCGGGATGGGGTGCGACCGCCGCGAGCTCGCGCATCCGGTCGATCCGGGCAGCGTCGTCCACGGTGTCGTCCGCCCACAGCGCCGCGACGCGTGCTTCCCAGTCGGGGTCGGAGGGTCGTGGCTGCGGGGTCGTGGTTTCGCTCACACGGTCACGCTAGCGGCACCGCTGCGACGCGCGACCATCCGGTGGACGTGCCCCTGCGCGCATCCGGGGCACCGGGATGCGAAGATGCATCGTTGCCCACCGACAGGACGACGAGGAACCCATGGGACACGACGACGCCGCGCCGCTCCTCGACGGGCGCTACCGACTCGAGCAGGAGATCGGACGTGGCGGCATGTCCGTCGTGTACCGCGCCACCGACGAGGTGCTGCACCGTCCCGTCGCCGTGAAGCTCTTCCACCCGGGGTCCGTCGACCTGGCACGGCAGGAGGCAGAGCTCGGCGTCCTCGCTGCGCTCGAGCACCACGGGCTGGTCGGGTTGCTCGACGCGGGTGTGGTCGACGTCGTCGGCAGTGGTCCGCGACGCTTCCTCGTCATGTCGCTCGTCGTCGGACAGGACCTGGAGGCGCGGCTCGAGGTCGGACCGCTCTCCGCGAAGCACATCGCCGAGATCGGCTACGACATGGCCGAGGCGCTCGAGTACATCCACCCGCACGGCGTCGTGCACCGCGACATCAAGCCGTCCAACATCCTGCTCGTGGACTACGGCACCGGCTCCGACCGGGCCCGCGCACGGCTGACCGACTTCGGGATCGCCTTGGCCGCGGGGGTCGAACGGCTCACCGCTGACGGCGTCACGACGGGCACGGCTGCCTACCTCAGCCCCGAGCAGGCCCGGGGTGCGGACGTCGGTCCCGCGAGCGACGTGTACTCGCTCGGTCTCGTGCTGCTCCAGTGCTTCACGCGACGCCGCGAGTTCCCGGGGTCGCTCGTCGAGTCCGCCATCGCCCGGCTGTCGCGCGACCCGGTCGTGCCGGAGCCGCTGCCGGAGCACTGGAAGCACCTGCTCCGCGCGATGACGGCGCAGGACCCGACGGAGCGGCCCCTCGGTGCGCAGCTCGTCACGATGCTGCGCGACGTCGTCATCACCGAGAGTGCTGCAGCCGACCCCGCGGCCACCGGTGCCCGGTCCGATGCCGCCCCCGCTGCGACCGCGACCGCCGACGCAGGCCTCGCCGAGCCGACCCCAGCCGCCCCGGCGGACGCCCGCCCTGCCACGCTCGACTCGCTGCCCGAGGAGTCGCTGCAGCGCACCGTGGCGATGGCCGCACGGCTCTTCGACGCTCCGATCGCCCTGGTCGACGTGCTCGACGAGGACCGTGAGTGGTCGCAGTCGTGGATCGCCGAGGGGGTCGACGAGGCAGCGCGCAGCATCAGCTTCCGCAGCGGCTTCGCGCCGGTACCCGTCCCCGTGGTGATCCCGGACGGGTCCGTGCACCCGGAGATGCGGCAGAGTCCGCTCGTCACCGGGCCGCTCGGCATCCGGTTCTACGTGAGCGTGCCCCTGCTGCGGCACGACGGCACCGCGGTGGGGACCCTCGCCGTGCTCGACGTCCGTCCGCGTGAGGCGTCCGAGGGCGACCTGGCGAACCTGCGCGACCTCGCCGCGCTGGCCACCACGCAGCTGGAGCTCCGCCAGGAGTCCCTGCGCACGACGAGCGACGCACTGCCGCTCGACGGCGCGCGCTGACCCGCGTCAGGCGCCGGGTCGGCCGTCCGACCAGGTCATCGCCCGGTCCGCCTGCTCGGCCGTGATCCGGGTCACCGCACCGCAGTTGGTGCACTCGTTGCGGTGCGAGCGCGACAGCGGGACGAGCGGGACGAAGAACAGGCTGAGCTTCGTCGTGCGGCGCACCACCCGCTGCGCCGCCAGGACGCCGCACACCCCGCAGACGAAGCGGACCACGGTGAGCAGGGTGTCGGAGCCGCGGGTGCCGAAGATCAGGAACACACCGCGAGGCTACGCGGACGGCGCAGACGGATCGTCAGCCGTCGGAGGCCGTCACGCGGAAGGACCGCACGAGCGGCTCGTCCGGCTGGACGACGACGGGGGAGCGCCAGGCGAGCGCCGAACCGACCGCGGGGTACTCCGCGACCCGGACGAACCACGGATCGCGGTGGTCCAGCGCCTCGACGAGCACGTGCGCCCGTCCGTCGGCGAAGGAACCGGTCCAGGCCAACCACGGTGCGACGGAACCGTGCACGCGGTGCTCGCCCGCGCCGTCGGGGGTGCGGACCACGACGTCCGTGCAGGCGGCGAACCGCAGGAACCAGCCGCCGTAGCCGGCACCGGAGCGACCGTGGCTGGCCGGACTGCCGAGCGCGACCGGTCGGGCACCGGGCGCGCGGAGCGTGGACGTCCACTCGAGCTGCCAGCCGTCCGGCGTCGCACGCCAGCCGAGCGTGCGGTCCTCGTGGAGCAGCAGCGCGCCGGCCGGGTCGCGCCATTCGGTGCCGAGCCGCACCCGGGCGCCGTCCGTCTCAGAGGGGCCGACGTTCGCGGTGCCGTGGTCGTCCTGCCACCGGTAGCCGGGACCGTCCACGTACGTCGGTCCACCCCAGCAGTTGACGCCGTCGAGGTCCGGGAACGCGACGCCGAGGCCGCAGTGCCAGGGGTGGTCCTCGGGGTGACGGTCGGTGAGCACCACGCCGCCGAGGGTCCGCACCGGGTGCAGGAAGGGCCGCGGCACCCAGGCCGACGGGACGTCCGCGCCGTCGTGCAGCTCGCCCACCCTGACCCCGGCGACGTCGAGCGGCACGACGACGCCGTGCGCCGTGCCCGTGCCCTCCGTGCCGTCCGTCCCCACCTCGCCGACGCTACGCGTCGACCTCCGCCGGCCGCCGCCGCACGAGCACGACGCTGTCCACCGTCTCGTGTCGCTCCCCGTCCGGTCCGGTCGCCGATCGCGGTCGGCCCTCGGCCACCAGGACGTCCCACCCGTCGTCGAGCCGCAGCGCCGCCAGGTCCTGCTCGGGCGTCGGGAAGCGGTAGGACCGCATCTCCTCGGGCACGTCGCGGTGCGGCGGAGCGGCGTGGGCGGTGACGAGCAGGTGCCCGCCGGGGGCGACCGCCGTGGTCGCCCGGTGCAGGATCGCGTCGCGGGGGATGCCGACCGGCCACGACTGCAGGAAGGACGCCGTGACCAGGTCGAACCGCTCGTCGGGAGCCGGGCTCCAGGTCGCCAGGTCGGCGGCGACGAACCGGGTCCGTCCGGCCACCCCGGCCGACCGCGCCGCACGGTCGGCGCGGTCGACGGCGGTCTGCGACAGGTCGACACCGGTCACCGTCCAGCCCTGCTCCGCGAGCCAGACGACGTCGCCGCCCTCACCGCACCCGAGGTCGAGTGCCCGGCCGCCACCCGACGGCAGTCCGGCGACCACGTCGGCGAGCACCGCGTTCACCCGGCCCGACCAGATCCCGTCCCGTTCGGCGTACCGGGCCTCCCACCAGTCACGCGCCGTGCCGCCCCCACCCGCGGGAGTGCCGTCGGGGCGGGCCGAGGTGTGTGCGTCGGCGGGGGCGGAGGGGTCGTCGTGCGCGTGCATCCGCCCAGTCGACCGCGCACCGGAGCGCACCGCAAGGATCCTTGCCGGACCGGCAACGGCGGCCCGCCGCGATCAGGCCCGGACCGGCGTCGTCGGCCTGTCGCGAGCGGCTGCCGGACGGGAGGCACACGGCCGCCCGCCACGCGCCTCCCGTCCGTCGCACACCGGACGGACGGACGACGACGTTCCGTCCGGAGTGCGCGGCCTGGGTGTCCGGTGTCCGCGGTGCCGTCCGGCGGCGCGTACCGTCGCCGACACGACGAGATCGTCCGGCGGCCACGCCACGCGGGGGCCGCCGGGGTGGGTGCCACGCCACCCCGCGACCCTGCCGACCGGACGCTCCGGACGACGCAGGACGCCAGGCGGTCGTGATGCAGGGAGCACGACATGTCGACGTACCAGACGGACGAGCGGGTCGACCCGGTCCGCGTCATCACCTACCGGCACCTCCGCCGAGCCGCGCGACGGGGCTGGGCGGTGCCCGAGGGCGCCCCGGCGCCGTCGCTCGCGGACCTGGGGCGGGTCCGCGGACCCAGCCGCGGCGACCGCACGTGATCACCGCGACCGTCGACCCGCCCGCGGAGGACCGGTCGACCGAGCAGCGCCGGACCTCGGTCCGACAGGTCGTGCACAGCGGCACGGAACCCGGCGGGGCCCGCACCCTCCACGAGGACGTGTACGACGGCCACGACCTGTGGTGCCGTCCCGACGGGGACGCCCCCTTCAGCTACCGGTACCGCGCCACCGGGGACGGGCGGGTGAGCCTGCGGACCTCGTCGGTCTCGGCGCACCACGGCGGTGTGCTCGACCCCGGTCGGCAGTACCTGCTCGCGTGGTCGGTCGAGGGCGGTGTCGTGCTCGACCCGGACCGCGAGGACGGCGTCACGCTCCGCCCGGGCGTCCCGGTGATGTGCCCGGCGGGTCGTCCCTTCTCGGTGGTGGCGCCGCCCGGCACCGTGCACCTGGTGCACTTCGACGCGGACTTCCTCGAGGCCGTCGCGGTCGTCGGCGGTGCGGCCGTCCCCGTGCCGCTGGCGTTCCCGGCCGCCGTGCCGTCCGCCCGCCTCGCGCCGTTGCAGCGCACGCTCCGCGAGCTCGCCGGTGCGATGCTCGACGTCGACGTGGTCGACGGAGAGCGGGCGGGGCTGGACCTGCGCCTCGCCGAGGCCGTCCTCGAGGCGTTCCGCCCCGACCCCGACGGCGGCGTTCCCGACGGCTCCGTCGCCACGCTCGAGCGGGCGAAGGCGTACATGTACGCGCACTTCGCCCGCCCGCTCAGCACCGCGGAGATCGCCGCCGGCGCCGAGTCCAGCGTCCGGACGCTGCAGGAGACCTTCCAACGGCACGAGGCATCGACGCCGACCGCGTTCCTCCGGGACCTCCGGCTCGACAAGGCCCGGATCGCGCTGCAGCTCGCCGACGCACGGGAGACCTCGGTGGGAGCCGTGGCGTCCTCCTGCGGCTTCCGGCACATGGGGCGTTTCTCCGGCGCGTACTCCGCGCGCTACGGGGAGCACCCGGGGGAGACGCTGCGAGGGCAGCGACGGATGATCGCGGTCGCCGGGACCTCCGGTCGCACGCGGGGGTCCCAGCCGGGCTGAGCCCGCCCGTCTCCCTCGCCTGTCCGGATCCGCAGGTCGGCCGGGAGGCACCCGGCGCGTCCACCGCGCAGCCCCGGTCCGCCCCATGCTGCGCTGGGTAGCGTGCAGGGATGCAGCGGACGTCACCGAGCACCGGGACCGGCGGGATCGCGGTCGCCGTGCGCGGCACCGGCGCCCCGGTCCTCGTCCTGCACGGCACCCCCGGCGGGATCTCCTCCGCCGAGGCGATGGCCCGCTTCCTGCCCTCCGACCGCTTCCGCGTCGTGACCCTCGCACGACCGGGTTACGCGGGGACGACCCTCGAGCCGGACCACCCCTCGCTCGACGACGAGGCCGACCGGTACGCGGCGCTCCTCGACGGGCTCGGCATCGACCGTGTCGCCGTGCTGGCGTGGTCCGGCGGCGGCCCGGCTGCCTACCGGTTCGCGGTCCGCCACCCGGACCGGATCCGGACGCTCGTCGTCGTCGCCGGGCTGTCCGCGCGGTGGGTCCCGCCGAAGCCGTCCTTCGCCGAGTGGGTCGTCGCGTACACCCGGGTCGGTGCGGCGCTCGCCGCGTCCGCCGCGCGACTGCTGCCGTCCGTCGTCGTCCGCACCGCCGAGGCCGGCGTCAGCTCCCTGCGCGGGCGGGCACTCACCGCACACGTCGCGGACGTCCTGCACGACCGGCCCCGGCGCCGGGTCCTGCTCGACCTGTCCTCGAGCGGCAACGCGGGCGGGCGCAACCGTCCGGGGTGGGACAACGACGTGCGGGTGCTCGGAGCGGTGGACGACCTCGAGCTCGGGGCCGTCCGGGCACCGACGCTCCTGGTGCACGGCGACGCGGACACCGAGGTCCCGATGGAGCACAGTGTCCGGGCCGCTGCGACCGTGCCCGGAGCCGAGCTCCTCACACTGCCCGGCGGCACCCACTTCGGGCTCTGGGACCACCACGACGCGGCCCGCGTGCAGGAGCGCGTCCGGAGCCACCTCGAGCGCGCCTGACCGCTGCCGCGCCTGACCGCTGCGTACCGGCTCCGCTCGCTCGGGGAGGGCTACGCTCGACCCGGCAGGCTGAGACGAACCGCAGGAACCGGACGCTCCAGCCCTGGCGGTCACAGCTTCGTGACCAATACGTTATCTCCCGGAGCCGGTCGACCACCCGTCGCCCGATCGCGGAAGGAACCATGGGACGACACGCACTGCCCGCAGCCCACGACGGCGCACGGTCGGCAGCACCCGAGCCGACCGCACCCGGATCGTCGGGACCCGCGGAGCTGCGGCGTCCCCGCGGCCGTCGCGCCGCCCTCGGCCCCGCGGTCGCCCGTTCCTCCTTCGTGCAGCCCGCGAAGCCCGCGCGCACGGTCTCGCTCGCCGCACCGCGCCCGGTCGCGTCGACCGCCGTGGCCGGCGCCGCGGTGCTCTCACGCTCCGCAGCACTCCGCGCCGAGCGTGCCGCGGACCCGCGGCACGTCCGCCGCGCCGCGAACGCCAAGCGCGCGGCGATCCTGCTCGCACCGGCGCTCGCCGTGACGTCGACGCTGACGCTCGCGGTCCCTGCGGACGCGGCCCCGGCGACCACGACGAGCAGCTCGTCGTCCACCGTCACGGCTGCGGACGACGCGCAGTCCTTCACCGTCGCCCGCGACGTCGAGGTCCCCGTCGTGCAGACGGACGGCATGACGACCACCACGACGATCGTGTCCTACCCGACGATCGTCACGAAGTACGGCGTCACCACGCAGCAGGCCGAGGCGGCCATCTCGAAGGTGCTGTCGGCGGGCGGCAAGCGCGCCACGATCGTCTCGACGGCGCTGCAGTACATGGGGGACCCGTACGTCGAGGGCGGCGCGAGCCACTCCGGCATCGACTGCTCGGGACTGACGATGGTGGCGTACGCGGCCGTCGGCATCCCGCTCGTCCACTACGTGCCGTCGCAGGACGCGGTCGCCACGACGATCCCGCAGTCCGAGGCCCTGCCGGGCGACCTCGTGGTGTTCGACGACGAGGACCACGTCGGCATCTACCTCGGCGACGGCATCGTGCTGCAGGCGCCGCACCCCGGCGACCCGGTCGACATCGTGCCGCTGTACCCGAACGCCCACCACTTCGCGCGTCTGCTGCCCGCGGGGGAGTGACGCGTCGACGGGGAGTTGCGCACCTCCCGTAAACTGGAGTGATGGCCACCGAGACCCGCACCCCGTTCGAGGAGCAGCGCTCCACGCGTCCGCAGGTGCGCCCGCGCACCGAGGGGTGGACCCAGGCGCAGGACTCCGAGGGGCGACCCCTCCTGCAGTTCGCGTCGCCGAAGCGCGGCAAGCCGCCGGTGCACCTCGCCGACATGACCATCGAGGAGCGCGTCGCGAAGGTCAAGGAGCTCGGCCTGCCCGGCTTCCGCGCCAAGCAGCTGTCGACGCACTACTTCACGCACTGGTCGTCCGACCCGGCGACGATGACCGACCTGCCGGCAGCTCAGCGCGAGGAACTCGTGGCCGGGATGCTGCCGCCGCTCCTCACGGAGACCCGACGTCTGGCGACGGACAAGGGCGACACGATCAAGTTCCTCTGGAAGCTGCACGACGGCGCCCTGGTCGAGTCGGTGCTGATGCGCTACCCCGGTCGCATCACGCTCTGCGTCTCGTCGCAGGCGGGCTGCGGCATGAACTGCCCGTTCTGCGCCACCGGCCAGGCGGGGTTGACCCGCAACATGTCGACCGCCGAGATCATCGAGCAGATCGTCCGCGCGAACGCCGCGATCGCCGCCGGCGAGCTCGGGGGTGACCCGCGCAAGGGCGGGCAGGACCGCGTCGACGCCGAGCGGGTCACGAACATCGTCTTCATGGGGATGGGCGAGCCGCTCGCCAACTACAAGCGGGTCATCGAGGCGGTGCGCACGATGATCGCCCCGCAGCCGCACGGTCTCGGGATGAGCGCGCGCGGCATCACCGTCTCCACCGTCGGCCTGGTGCCGGCGATCAAGAAGCTCGCGGACGAGGACATCCCGCTCACCTTCGCCCTGTCGCTGCACGCGCCGGACGACGAGCTCCGCGACGAGCTCATCCCGGTGAACTCGCGGTGGAAGGCCGACGAGGCGATCGACGCCGCGTACGAGTACTACGCGAAGACCGGTCGACGGGTCTCGATCGAGTACGCCCTCATCAAGGACATGAACGACCACGCCTGGCGCGCCGACCTCCTCGCCGAGAAGCTCAACGCGCGTGGCAAGGGCTGGGTGCACGTCAACCCGATCCCGCTCAACCCGACGCCCGGCTCGGTCTGGACCTCGTCGGAGCCCCACGTGCAGGACGAGTTCGTCCGCCGGCTGAACGCCGCGGGCGTCCCGACGACCCTGCGCGACACCCGCGGCAAGGAGATCGACGGCGCGTGCGGCCAGTTGGCCGCGGCGGACGAGACGGACGTCTGAGCCGACGATCGGTCGGACGGGAGGCACGGTGCGGGTCCGCACCGTGCCTTCCGTCGTTCCCGGGTCGCGTCGGCACGCGTGCCACCGCCGTCCGGCACCCGTCGGTCCACGGCTCGGTACCCCTCCTCCCGCGAGTCCTCGGGGAAGTCGGGGGACGACACGCCCGGGATGTGGGTGGTGTTGGTGGTGTGGTCGGGCCGTGCGTAGAGTAATCACTCGTTGCCGCTGAGGCGGAGAACGGAACGGCCGAGACGGTCACCGGGTTCACCTGGGGATCTTGTC